>CAZHET010000075.1:0-17812 GCA_964531585.1 uncultured Planctomycetaceae bacterium
TGCTGCGATTGTCTCAGCCGTCCTGTTCCAGACCGTGGCGCGTGCTCAGGAAATGCCTGGTGTCGATCTTCCCGCTGACTGGCCCTTCCGTTACGAGTTGTTTCAGATGCTGCTGGAACAACACGGACTGCAGCCGGCTCAGTCCGTGGACGAGGTGTTCAGCGCACCGGGTGAAAGTGTCGTGGTGCTTGTCGGATCGAATCCGGACGAACGCTTCTGGTCGGATGCCCGGACATTCCTGAGCGCCGGCGGTCGCATGCTGGTCGCGTCGGACAGGGACGGTATGGCACCCGGATGGTTTCGATTTCATGCCGGGCCGGTGATTACCAATCGCCGAGCGTACCAGTATCAGCGGCACAACGATTGTCTGCAGATCGTGAACCTTGATGCGTCACACGCTCTGATGGCGGGCGTCGACACAGTCGTGGTCAATCGTTCCGGGTGGCTGTCGGGACTGTCATCCACTGACGCAGACTGGCAAACTGTCGCCGCGCTTCCGCCGCTTTTGCTTCCGTCCGAATCGTCCGGCGCCTCGCTGATTGCCGTGTCTGAGCAGAAGGACGCGGGGCGAATTGTTCTGGTGGCCGATCATAGCCTGTTTACCAACGGCATGTTGTGGCACGGTGACAATGCGACGCTGGCCGTCAACATCAGTCAGTACCTGTGCGAGGGCGGTCGGACGAAGATTCTGTTTGTCGCCGACGGCTGGCTGCAGGGAAGCTATGCGTCCCGCCTTCCGCCGCTGACTGAGCTTCCGTCATTGTCCGACCTTCCGTCAGTGGGCAATACTGACGACCAGCCACCCGCGCGAGTGCCGGAGGAACTTCCGAAGCTGCGGCTGGATCAGATCATTCGGCTGACGAACCTGATTGTGGCTCGCGTTGAAGATTCCAATCTGCTGAACAGTGCCGTCATGCAGCGGCCGCGGAACGTGCGGGACGCCTACTTTCGCCGCGGCCTGCTGACGGCTGCGGCACTGCTGGCACTGGGCCTGGTCGGGCGAACACTGATCAACGGTAACCCGCCACCGACCACGGCGAGTCAGTCGCGTGCGATGCTGTCGCCCACCGACCTGACTGCCGGTCAGCGCGACACTCCCGAAGGCCGCGGTGCGGCGGCAAAGGTGCTGGCCCGTGATCTGTGCCGGCGCATGACGTCGACCGACGATCCGGAAGAATGGCGGCGGAAGGTGACTGGGCCGTTGTTGCTGGCAGCACACAGTCCGGCACCAAAGTCGGTGCGTGACACCATCCCGCTGTTGCTGTCGCTTGCCTTTAACCCTCGCACGCCTCATCTTTCACGCACCCAGTTCGTGGATGTCGGCCGCGCCGTCGAGCATCTGCGGCAGTCTCTGCGTGAAGACAACCTTCCCGCGAGCAGGAACACGTAGCCCGGGTCGGAACACGCTGCACTCGGTCGGCCTGTGTTCAGTCCGGCTGTCGACGACCCGTACAACATGTAAGAAGGAACCGCGTGATCGATTCCGTGATCAGAGATCTTCCGGGCCGGGTCAGCGAGCTGCGTTTACGAACGCTGGAGGCCGTCAGGCAGGTCGTCGTCGGCATGGACGACGTTTCCGAGCAACTGCTGATGGCGCTGTTCGCATCGGGCCATGTCCTGCTGGAAGGCGTGCCGGGAACCGCCAAGACGACGCTGTGTCGCACGTTTTCACGAGTGCTCGGGATCGACTACGAACGCGTTCAGTTCACGCCGGACCTGTTGCCGTCTGACGTGACGGGCACTCAGGTACTGGACCGCGCGACCAGCGATTTCGTCCTGAGGAAGGGGCCGATCTTCTGTCAACTGCTGCTGGCCGACGAACTCAACCGCGCTCCGGCGAGAACTCAGTCGGCCCTGCTGGAAGCGATGCAGGAACAGCAGGTCACCATTGAAGGCACGACACTTCCGCTGCCCGCCCCCTTCATGGTGCTGGCCACGCAGAATCCCATCGAACAGGAAGGGGTCTACCGCCTTCCCGAAGCGCAGCTCGATCGTTTTCTGTTTCGCATCGAAGTCGGCTATCCGCGGCGCGAAGCGGAGATTGACATGCTGGAACTGCACAGCGCGACCATTGCGACTCCGTCGGCGGTGACGAGTGCCGACGAAGTGCTGGCGATTCAACGGCAGGTCGATTCCGTCTTCTGCACCGGTGAACTGCGCGAATACATCATCGACCTGATCCGCGCCAGCCGGCAGCATCCGGATCTTGTTCTGGGCGGCAGCCCGCGGGCCGCCATCAACCTGATGAAAGCCGCTCGCGTGAGGGCACTGCTGCATCGCCGCGACTATCTGACTCATGAAGACATCCAGGCCGTGGCCCTGCCGGTGCTGGGGCATCGCATCATCATTCGGCCGGAAGCAGAAATGGACGGCCGGTCGCCGCGTCAGGTCGTCGAAGAAGTCATCGCCTCCGTCCCTGTGCTTGATGATTCCCGCACAGTGTCGAAACCGTCCACATACTTGAAGCCCGGTTCGCGGTGATGACCAGTCGCGCTCGCACATTGATTATTGCGGCGATCGCCGGGCTGTTGGCTGGGATCTTCCGGGACCAGCAGGCGCTGTCTGTGCTGTCGCTGTCCGTGCTGCTGTGGGTTTTCGGGACGTGGTGTTCGCTGATGGTCAGCGCGCGGCTGCGCTGGCCGATTGTAACCTGCGTTCGCTCTCTGAACGGCCGAACCGACCGCCAGCGTGTGTTGTGGGCCGATCGTCGGATTGTTGTCGAAGTCACGATCGAGTCCACACGCGGCGCGATCCCGTCGCTGACGACGTTTCGCGATATTCTGCCGGACACCGTGGAGCCTGTTTCCGGCGAATCGCAGATCACCGTGTACGGCGATTCCGAGATGGTTGTGCTGGCATATGAGTGCGGGATTCGGTCCGCGGGTCGAGTCACGTTTCCGGGGATTCACGTGCGGATGACTGACCCGGCCGGCCTGTTCTCCGTGGACCGGTTCATTCGAGAAGACGCATCCTTCCGGGTGTACCCGTCGTTTTCTGCCGTCGGTGATATGCGACCGGGAGTCAAACGCATCAACTCGCTGCCGCAGCACGGAGTTCACCGGCTGCAGCGGTCCGGCTTCGGTTCTGAACTGCTGGAGCTGCGCGAGTACCAGCCGGGAGATCCTCCGAAAGCGATCGCGTGGAAGGTCTCTGCCCGGCGCGATCGGCTGATGACGCGACAGTACGAATCCGAAGTTCCCGTTCGCGTGACGCTGTTTGTGGACGGCTACGTGAACGCTCGCGCGGCCGGGTTCGGTCGGCGCCTGCTGGACCAGACAGTGTCAACCGCCGCGAGTGTCGCCCGGGCAAGTGTCTCCATCGGTGATCCGATCGCCGCCGTCCTGCTGGACGAACGCGGTGCTCAGCGAATTCGGTCGGCCACCGGCGACCGGGCGTTCTACCGCCTGCTGGAAGCACTGAGCGAATTCGCCGGACAGACGGAGCTGCCGGAACTGTCGCTGACCCCCATCCTGCTCAGCCGGGCGGTGGCCGTTTGTCGCGAACGGTTTCCGGAACTCATGGACGAAAGCGTCAACCAGCCGCCATTCACATGGCTGCCCATGCGTCCGAAGACTCGCCGCCTGCGCCACGAACGCACCCTGCTGGCAAACGCACTGGCCGAACTGTACGACCTGTCCGCGATGGCCGTCATTCATCTGGTTCACGATGATCGCCGCATGGGAAAAATGTGCTGCCGGTTTCTGCAGGATGCCGGCCTGGCCTGGGTCGTGTTGCCACCGGCTGCGACTGCCGCGCCGAACAATTCCCCCGATCGCCGACTGGCCGCGATTGCCCGCGAACTCACTGCTGCGGTCGCTCGTGCCAGGGATAACGAAGTCTTTGTTGTGCTGGCAGATCTGATTGGCTGCGCGGACCGTCTCCATGACGTGTTGCCAGCCGTGAAAGTGGCGCTGGGTCGCCATCACCGCGTCGTTTTTATTTCGCCATCGCCAACAGGACGCCGCCCAACGGATGAGCTGCCGGTGTCGCCAGTCACCTCCGCGGCAGATGTCTTCCGGCGAGCCGACGAAATCCATGCGGCCGAAGTCGCGTCCCGCGTTCGCAGACAGTTGCGGCGAATTGGAGCGACGGTGGGTTTCTCCGGTGCGAAGAACGCAACGGCAATCGTGATGGCGGAAGCGGAACTGGCTGGCAACGGCCGCTCTGTCGCGGGAAGGAGCAAGTGATGGCACATTCCACATCGCTCGCTGAGAATCAGACGTCCGCCGCAATGGCCCGGGTTTACCTGATCGCGTCCGGCGCGGCAGCGCTGCTGCTTTCGATGTCGGTATTCTCCGGGCCGGAGGTTTCCGAACTGCCGTTCGCACTGCCGCTGAAGATTCTGTTTCTGGCAATGGTGGCGCTGACACTGAAGTATCGAACCAGCGGTGTGCTGCTGCTGTTGCTTGTGGCTGACCTGGCGATTCGCGAACCCGTCAGAGGAGAACGACCGGCGGCCGGCGCGTTTTATGACGCGGTGCTGGCCATGTTTCTGATTGTGACGAGCGCAAGGTTTCGAACGTGTCAGAAAGCGACCGGCAAACCGGAGCTGGCGGGAGTCTTCCGGCCGCTGATTTCTCGCCAACCGCTGAGCGTACCCCTGGCGTCACTCGCGACGGGGGCCAGAAACGTGCTGGTCTGTGTGGTTTCGGCGTGGCTGCTTCTGGCGATGATTCCCCCAAGTGACACCGCAATTCAGGACGTGCGTCTGCACCCGAACGTGCTCCGTGCAATGACTGTGGTGCTGGTGCTGACGTCGATCTGGCTGGTCACTGCGATCGTCCTGAATCACCTTGCCTGGAGAAACCTGTCGCCGGGGCAGTCGCGCGTCTATCTTCGCAGCGCGTTCCTGCAATGGTTTCACCGCGACTTTCGTCTGATGATCCGGCGACAACTGAAACTGCGGCAACGCAGGGTTCGCAAGTCTGTCGAACCACCGGCCTTGTCACTTCACTCACCCGCGCGGCAGGAACCTGGCCATGTTACTCATCCGTGAAGTCGCCGGCTGGCTGCTTGTGGCGTTCGCCTTGATGCTGATCGCCTTTGCGCTCGACTATGTCAGCAGCCGCAGAGTGGTCGAAGCCGGAGTGGTGGTGGTGGCCGCGATCGCTGTCTTGAAAGCCGGCACACTGCTGGTACGAGTTTCCACGGCCGCCCGGATCGCAGTCCGCGACGAACAGTCCGGTCGCGCTGAGTAGCCGGTCGCAGTCATTCGCCCGCGAGCTGTTTGCACGGGAGCACCGGAGCGCGACCCTTCTCCTCGCCGAGGCAGGGGGACGCCCGGATCGATGGCGGGCGCGAATGTGTGACCAACGTCCTGACGTGGGAGTGTGTTCAACGCGAAGCGGCCTCTTCCACGAACGTGCTGCGCTCGTCCGACCGCCCGACTGGCGTCGTCGGGGAAGAGGTGGTCCAGGCTGCAGGTTCACGGCGCGATGGACAGTGCCGGCGCATTGGCAACGAACTGATTTGAAAAGCAACCGTTCGCGACAACGCTGCCTGGTTCGATGGCATCGACCTGTTCGATCTGCAGAATCAGTTCCTGCCAGCGTTCGGCGGACATGCCGCCGAATGGTTCCCCGTCCGCGACTTCGCACAACGGACGCAGTGCATCCACCGCGTACTGCAGGGCTTCCAGTGACAAGTCCGAATTGTCGGTATTCAATCGCTTGTTCGTCGCATCGGGCGATCTGAGGTACTGCTGCCAGCCCTGCTGACATGCGGTAACCATTTCCTGAACCAGTTCCGGATCGTCCGCGATGATTTGCTCGGTTGTCACCAGCAGGCTGGTGTATGGGTTGAAGCCGATTTCCGAAACCATCAGCACTTTTGGGTCGCTGCCCTTTTCTCTGGCAAGAAACGGTTCACTGAACACGTACGCCTGCTGAGCGAAGTTGTCCTTGACCAGGAATTCACCGACAAGGCCGTTGTAGGGGACCATTGTGACGTTCTGCAGCGGCAACTGCTTCTTCATCCACAACGCAAACGGGCGAGCTTCGCTGATAGCCAGTTCCACGTCTCTCAGGTCGTGCAGCGTGGAGAAACCTGCGGATTCATGAACCATGATGCATCTCGGCGACTGCTGCAGCGCGGCCAGCACGGCAACGACAGGCACTCCTTTGGCCCGCGCGGTGATGACCTGATCTGCGCTGGAAACGGCGAATTCGATGCGGCCGGCGACTAACTCCTGAATCACCATGTTTGGTGCCGCGGGACCGCCGGGCACAATTTCGACGGCAAGTCCCTGCTGTTCAAACAGGCCGAGTTCGCCGGCCGCGATGAATCCACCGTGTTCCGCTTCCGGATACCAGTTCAGCGCCAGCGTCACTGAGCGTACGGAGTCGGCGGTTGCGGAAGTCGCGTTCTCGTCACTGCAGCCGGACAGCACGATTAACGGCACGCACAACAGGCAGTTCTGAAGGGCGGTCGACGATTTGCAGAAACTCATCACTGCAAGGTTCCTCAACAAAAAACGGTTGCCGAATCGGCGACGATTCAGCAACCGCATGAGACTATTCATCGAGCAGACAACGGCTAGGCTTCATCGCCACCCTGATCAGATTCCTCTGCGACATTGTCTGTGCCGGACGTTGGAATCGCGAACAGTGGCCCGGCACCAGACCCCATACCGCCTTTCAGTTCTTCGCGGACTTTCGGCGCGGCCGTCTCGGCGTCAGCGCCCGCGGCACCGGCTTCCGCCGCTGCTTCTTTGATCTCCTCATCCGACCGGCAACTGAGTCCGATTTTGCGATCCGCCGAGTCCACTCGCAGAATCCGAACTTCCAGCATATCGCCGACGTTTACCATGCTTTCCGGATGTTCGACCTTGTGATCGGCCAGTTCGGAAACGTGCAGCAGGCCTTCCAGTTCGTCTTCCAGTTCGACAAACACGCCGAAGTTTGTGATCTTCGTGACCTTGCCGGTGACGGTGCTCCCCGGAGCATACTTTTCGGGAATGGTTGTTTCCCACGGGTCCATATCAAGTTGTTTCAGACCCAGAGCGATGCGGCGCCGGTCTTCATCGACAGACAGAATCTGACACTCGACCTCGTCGCCCTTCTTCAGCATTTCGTTGGAATGAGAGATCTTGCGTGTCCACGACATGTCGCTGATGTGCAGCAGGCCGTCGACACCTTCTTCCAGTTCCACGAATGCCCCGTAGTTGGTCAGGTTTCGCACCGTTCCTTTGACTTTGGCTCCCAACGGGTACTTTTCGGTCACGTTGTCCCACGGATTCGCCTGGGTCTGCTTCATGCCCAGCGAGATTTCCTGCTTGTCCTCATTGATGCCCAGCACCATGACTTCGACTTCGTCACCGATGCTGACCAGTTCGCTGGGATGGTTCACCCGACGCGTCCAGGACATTTCGCTGATGTGAACCAGCCCTTCGATCCCGTCTTCCAGCTTGACGAAGGCACCGTACGACAGCACGTTGACGACTTCGCCGGTGATGCGTGTGCCGATTGGGTACTTCTCGCTGATATTTTCCCAGGGGCTGGCAGACTTCTGCTTCAGACCCAGGGCGATCTTTTCCTTGTCGTAGTCGATGTTCAGGATCATGACTTCGATTTCGTCGTCGATCCTGACCAATTCGGTGGGGTGATTGATACGTCCCCAGCTCATGTCGGTAATGTGCAGCAGACCGTCGATGCCGCCCAGGTCGACGAACGCACCGAAGTCGGCGATGTTCTTGACTGTGCCTTTGCGCAGGTCGCCGATGTTGATTTTTTCGAGAAGATCCTTCTTCATCTTCTCGCGAGCTTCCTCGATCAGCCGTCGACGGGACACGACAATATTGCGCCGTTGTTCGTCGATTTTCAGGATCATGCATTCGATGTCCTGACCAATGTAGTCGGCAATGTCGGACGGTCGGCGAACATCCACCTGACTGGCCGGCAGAAACACATTGACGCCGATATTGACCAGCAGTCCGCCCTTGATTTTTCGAACCACGGGGCCTTTGACCACGTCGCCCTCGTTGTGCGTGGCGATGACCTTTTCCCATTCCCGGACGCGGTCAGCTTTCCGCTTCGACAGGACGATCAGGCCGATGGAGTCTTCGAATTCTTCGAGCAGAACTTCAATTCTCTGCCCTGGCACAGGTGGCTCATCGCCTGGTTCCCATTCGTCGCGCTGGACGACACCTTCGCTCTTGTAGCCGATATCCACCATGACTTCTTCGTCATCAACCTTGACGATCGTACCCGTCATGATTTCGTTGATGTCGTAAGTCTGGGCTTCCGTTTCGTACATCGAGGCTTCGTCAATGAAGCCCGACTCGTCTGACGGAAAGAGTGAATCGAGTTCTTGTTCGTCTACAGAAAACTCACGAAGAAGGTTACGGTCAACCATTGATAAAACCACCTGGAACTGCGGCCGCAGCCTCACACTGAGGGCTCCGGGGCGCGCACGAAAAAAAGGACACGACCGGGGCCGGGAACGACACGCTGCCGGTTCCGCAAAAGGCGGGCCTCCGATTCAGGATCGGGGGTTATATCGGCCGTGTCGAAAAAAGTCCAGTTGAGGAATTTCGGGCGAATTGTCCCGGGGCGCGATTTTTGCCGCAGGAATTGCCGTACGCCGGGGCTGCAGCGAGGCGCGGGAGACCGCTGCAACGTGTCCTGGGGATGGTCAGTTCGGTCCGAGGAACTCTGCAGCGCCGGCCAGCTGTCGCAATGGCAGCAAGCCCTTATGCGAGCGGCGCGTGAGTTCTTACCCGTGGTGTCCCGTACGACGGCCTTCCAAGGCCGTCGATACAGTCCTGACGACGGCCTTGGAAGGCCATCGTACAGGTACATCCTCACCTGCCGCACCCCTTATTTCCCCGCCGGGCGGACCTCCAGAATCACCGGCAGCGACGTGATGCCGTCGATATCGGACTTCAGGAAGAATGTCCGCGACGTCTCCGGCACCCAGTCTGCGGCAGTGATGAAGAATTCGCGTTCCGTCTGGCCATCCAGCAGCATCAGGCCGTTCAGACCAATATTGTCCACAAACGTTCCGTGAGGCAGGTTGCGGCCAGAGTCTTCCTTGCCGAAATTCACCAGTCCGTCGTGAGCAATGCGTTCCACCCTCAGCTTCGCCTGGATTGTTTCGCCCGGATGAATCACCAGCCGGTTTGGTGAGCTGCCGTCGCCCGCCGAACTGTCAGTGACGATCGCTACGCGAACCTTTGGATCCTGCTTCAGCGTCAATTCCTCCAGGCCGGGAAGTTCGTGCGTCACTTCCCGTCCACCGATGTCAGCGGTCGCTGTGATGCTGACGGCTGCCACCTGTTCGGCCGTTGGTTCCGTCGCGGCGTCTGTCGCGTACAGAATCAGCATTGCTTCCCGTTGTTCCTGCTGAATTGTTGTCGGGCCGGATGTGGCGAAGCCGTCCGGAATGTTGTCCATACTGACGGTGATCGGCCCGTCGTAGCCGTCAATTCGCCGAGCGGTAAACGTCAGTTCTCGCCCGGTGCCTGCAGCGACTTCAACCTTGCGGCCTGCGACGGTCACTTCGAAGTCCGGTTGTGGGTGCCGAATCGTCAGTTGGTATTTGAAATCCTCGCCGGAGAACCCGCGGGCATCCGTCAAACGTACCAGGTACTCACCGTCCTGTGGTGCCGTGAAGAACAGTCGCGAATCGTGTCCCCATTCACGCAACGGGTCATCATCGTTTTCGTAGTACAGCGGGAAGACCGGCAAACCGTTATCGGTCAGCGGTTCATCGGCGGCCTTCGGGACGACGATAAAGCACGGAGCCTGCAGCGCGTGAGCCGTCGGCGTTGTGCCAAAGTATGTGTGACGCTTGCCAGCTCCCGGATAGACCTTGAACCCGGAATCCGGGCCTCGCGGATACAGCCACAGCTTCACGACTTCGCCGTCCGCGTAGAGGTATTCGTTGAGTTCCATTTCCTGCCAGTTGAAGACTCGAAAGTCGTCGCTGGTGTCGGAATCTTTGCCCCGGAATGTGAAGTAGGAATCGCGAACCGCCTGCAACTGAGTCTGCAGCACGCGGCTGCCGTCGGCGTGAAGCACTTCAATGGCCGAATCGAGCGGCGACTGATCCCGTTCCGCTTTCACCTCGATCAGCAGAGTTTCCCCCTTTGTGGCAACGATGAGAAAATCGTCAACGTCGCTGCTCGGCGCTGGAGCGTCACGCTCGTCGGTAAAGATCGTCCCGGAAATGACTGCCGGCACAGCAACTGCCTGAGCACTTCCCGGATCGTTCGGTTCGAGTTCGGCGACTTCCGTCGGCTGTCCGGTATCCGCGGCTGCGACAGTGACAGGGGAATCCACTGTCGTCGCTGGCTGCGGCTCGGCGGCTGACGCCGGGATTTCGAACGAACCTGTCGTGCCGTTAATGCGTGTGACGAAGAGTTCCGAATTCCCGACGAAACAGGCGGACGTCACCACCGCAGGCTGAACGGGCAGTGTCTGCAGGTGCGCCAACGGGGATGTCGTCCAGGTTCGCAGCGTGCCGTCTTCCGCTGCGGATGCAAGGCGAGATCCGTCTGCAGAGACAGCCAGCATCGTGATCGCCTGTTCGTGAGCGAATCGGGCTTCCAGCAGCGGATTGATTCGCGGCTTGTCGAGCGCCACCAACTGCCACACTCGAATCCGATTGTCGGCTCCGGCCGCGTAGATCAGCTTCCCGTCCGGGCTGACTTCGACAGCGTATTGTTCAGACTGCGGCTGGCTGAGCGTATCGAGCCGTTCGCCGTCGGACGTACGCCACACCTTGACCGTTCCGTCCGCGCTGGCACTGCAAAGTACGGTGCCGGTGGGATCGAACGCAAGGTCGAAAATGCTGCCGTTGTGACCTTCCAGCGTTCTTAGCAGTGCGCCGGATTCGACGTCGTGCAGCAGAATCCTTCGGTCATAGCCGGCCGTGGCAAGAACGGTGTCGTCACGATTCAGGACGGAGCTGTAGACCGCGTCGGTGTGCCCGGCGAACTGTCTGACGACGCTGCCATCGTCCTGGTTCAGCAGCAGGCCGACTCCACCAACGCCGGGAATTCCGCAGGCGGCGATCAGCCACGGATGCGAATTCGCTGCCGTCAACTGGGAAATCGCTCCGGCGGCCGGTTCGACCTGCCAAATGACTTCACCGGTCGCTCGTGCTGTCAGCGCCACGCTATTTGTCCCGGACACCGCCAGTGCGTTCCGTGCAGGCAGAAAGACGCTCGACAACAGCCGTTCCGCCGAGGCCTGCCGCGGAGCGATGTCAGGAACCTGCGGTCTGGTCATGGCTTCCGGAGCCAGCATGGCTCCGGACAGAACCCACCGACGCAGCGCCGCGCGTTCTTCGTCGGTCGGCTGTGCTTCATCAGCTGGCGGCATCGCGATCTCGGCATCCACCGCGAGTACTCGAAACAGCGAGCTGTCTGTCAGGTCATCCCGATTCAGCAGCGGTCCGTTGTCACCGCCCGCCAGAATGCTGTCCGCAGAAACCAGCGAAACCCCGGCCGCCGGTTCCGTGTCGCCATGACAGCCAAGGCAATACCTGTTCAGCAACACTCTGATGTCGTGCTGAGCCGCACAACGGGAGTCGAAGAGACCTGACGCTGCCACAATTGTGGCCGCCGCAAGTAGTGCGCTACGAGAAGTCCGCATCGGGGAATGTCCGTCGGGAAGAATCTGTGTTGAAGCGTGAAGTCTAGCGTGAAAGTGGTCCGTGCGCAAAACGTGCAGCGCATCGACGCTGACATTCAAAGGAAGAATCGGCGTGTCTGGAAGCTGGTCGGCGCGAGCCGGGATTTCGTCGCCGAATTCCAATCGCGGAGTGTCTGCGGGAGAATCGGGGTGCGCCGTGAGCGCGCTGCGAATCGGACCGGCCCCGAGCAGTGCGGTCGCGCGAGGTATTTCGCGCCACGTTGATTGGAACCAGTCCCCGTTCTGCCCCCGTTTCTGCCGACACAGAATTCGACTACGTTTTCCAGAGAATCCCCGATGCTGCGAGTCCTTCGCGTTCGTTTCTTTGAACTGCCGATGTCGACGCGGTTTCCGTTTCGGTACGGCATCGCCACGCTGACTCGGCTGCCGCATCTGTTCGTGCAGGCCGAAGTGGAATTCACTGACCTGCCGGCTGGTGCAGTACGACAACTCATCACGACCGGATTGAGTGCCGACGGGCTGCCTCCAAAGTGGTTCACCAAGGATCCCGCAACCTCCTTTGAAAACCACGATCTGCCACAAATGATGAACGTCATCCAGCATGCCGCGGATGTCGCCGTTGACGCTGGTCTGCAGCCGACGTTCTTCCATTGGTGGCGCGAATTGTATGACGCCCAGTCCGCATGGGCGGCAGATCAGGGTGTCGCCTCGCTGCTGAGCGGATTCGGAGTCAGCCTGATCGAACGAGCAGTTCTCGACGCGTTCTGTCGCGCGCATCAGGTAACGCTGCATCGTGCTCTGACGGCCAATCTGCTGAACGTCGAATTCGCAGCTGTTCGACCAGATCTTGCGGGAACGGAGTCTTGCGCCTGGCTGCCCGACAGCCCGCTTCCGCGCGTTGCCGTGCGGCACACGATCGGTCTGGCTGATCCGCTGACGGACGCCGACATCGCCGAGGACGAACGCACCGCCGACGGGCTGCCGCATTCGCTGACGCAGTGCATTCGCGAATACGGTTTGACGTATTTTAAGATCAAACTGTTTGGCGACCGCGATCGCGATCATGAAAGACTTCGCCGGCTGGCTGAAATCTTCGCGCGCGAAGTCGGACCGCGGCTGCGGTTCAGTCTGGACGGCAACGAAAACTTCGACCATGTCGACACGCTGCGAAACCACTGGGAGTTCCATCGAAGCTGTCCGCTGCTGGAAGCTCTGTTCGACCGATCACTGTTGTTTGTCGAACAGCCGCTGCACAGGGCTCACGCGTTTGATGAAGCGGTCCGCACAGCTCTGCAGACCTGGCCGGATGCTCCGCCTCTGATCATCGACGAATCGGATGCCGACCTGAACAGCCTTCCGGAAGCTCTGCAGCTGGGATACCGCGGCACCAGTCACAAGAACTGCAAAGGCATCGTCAAGGGCCTGGTCAACGCCGCTACGATCGCAATTCAGCGAAAGTCCGGACACGCGGCGATCCTTTCTGCAGAAGATCTCGGCAACGTCGGTCCGGTGGCTCTGCTGCAGGATCTGGCCATGGTGGCGGCTCTGGGAATCGACCACGCCGAACGCAACGGACATCACTACTTCGCGGGGCTGAACATGTTTCCGTTCGAAGAACAGGAACGCGTGTTACAGAATCATGCTGACCTGTATCATCGCCACCGTGGCGGATTTGCAGCGCTGACCGTTCGTGAGGGAATGCTGAACGTGTCGACCGTCAACGCGGCTCCGTTTGGCGTCGCGGAGCACCCGGATGTGATGACGTTTGCTCATGAAGCAAACTACCGCGGAACAGTTTCGATCGGCGTCGACGAAGCAAATTTACCAGACTGACGTCGCGAGATTTGTGTTTTCCAACTTGCTGCGGTCGGAAATCGCCACTCGGCCAGTGCGTTTCGCCGACGATTTCAGTGATTCGCACTGCTGCGTTCGGTCCGGTGCGAAGAAATCCGCGAGCCCGACGAACCGGAAATGCTGGTGGCTCCGAGTGACAGTGACACAATCCGCCGTGATGGCAATAATGTTTCTTGAGCGTCACGGCGCTAGCCGCCGGTTTTTCGGAGCGTTTTTCAATGCAGCCACCGGCGGCTAGCGCCTCGCCGCTCACTTTCACGGAGTTCTCATCCGCCGCTCGTCGTCACTTCCGTTGATCCCTTCGGTCGATCCCAACATCCGTCCGTTCGCAGTCTGGCCTTGCATGAAAAAACGCCACACAATTGCCGGAGCTGTCTTGTGGCTGGCAAGCCTGGTCGGCGGCGGGGCGTTTCTGAATGCGCAACTGACCGCACAGTCGAGCAGTCTGACGGCATTGACGTCCGACATCAGCCGCTGGGTCGCCGGACGGCACGATGACTGGTCTGCCGAGTCTGCGCAACCGTTTGTCGCCGCAGTGGGCGATCCCGTGTTCGTGGAAACGACTCCCGGCGACTACGTCCAGGTCGGACTGGTCAGTGAAATTCCGGAATGGCCCCGTGTCGCTCCGGTTTGGACCAGGCGTGTGGAACTGCGTTTGTACGACCACGAGATCATCGAGGCTCCGGCGGGATTTCGGCTGGAGTACCACACCACGCCGATGTCTCTGGAGTGGGTTGTGAAGATGATCATTCCGCCCGAACGGCAGCAGGAAATCGCCGGTCTGCTGGCTGATGAATGGCAGCAGCAGCGGCGTGAAATTCTGGCAGAGCTGGAACCGGTCGCACGCGAGTCGCTGCGACGGGCGGTCGCGGCCGTTGAAGCGGAACTGCCGAAGGTGCTGGAAGCTCATCGAAACGAATTCCAGGCGCTGGGTGAGCGATACAACGAAGAAATCGTGCGGGCTCAGATTCTGCCGCTGGTCCGCGACGAAATCCTGCCGGTCATCGAAGAAGAAGCTCAGCCTCTCGTCAGCGAACTGGGCCGCAGTCTGTGGGACCGCGTGTCGCTGTGGTCGTTCACGTGGCGCTATTTGTACGACAAGTCTCCGCTGCCCGAGCGAGATGCCGTGAAGTCAGAGTTCCAGCGGTTTCTGGACGAAGAAGCGTCGCCGGAAATCCGAGCCCGGTCGGACGACTTCATCAACGTCACCGAACGCATCATTTCCCGCGTGATGAAGAATCCGAAAGTCAAAGCGGTGATCCGCGCAAACCTGCGTAAGGTTGCTCAGGATCCGGAACTCCAGGAAATCCTGTGGTCCGTGATCCGCGAAGCCCTGCTCGAAAACGAAACGCTGCGCCGCGAAATGGACCAGTACTGGAAAAGCCAGCAGGCTCGCACCGCAATGCAGTTCGCGTCGACTCGCATGGAACCGACCGTCCGCAGGATCGGCGATCTGATTTTCGGCAACCGCGAAACCGGTATCACTCCGGAATTTTCGCGCATTCTGAGGTCTCAGATTCTCACGAAAGACCGTCAGTGGTTTGTGCTGCTGCCGAATGATGCAGCACAGGCACCAGCGGATGGAAACATCGTCATCGATGTGGCAAGCGAACCGATGTTGTATCCGCTGAAGTTTGCCGGCACGCAGCAAAGTCCGCTGACGCCGACGCAGTGATGCAGCAAAGTCCGCTGACGCCGACACAGTGATGCAGCAAATACGGCGAGCCCGACCAGACACCGCCGTGTGTTTCTGCCGGCGCGGCATTCCGCCACCGTGCCATTCTGCCCCAGCGCCATTCCGCGACCGTGGCGGACGCTGCCAGCGTCCGCAAAGACGGGGATTCATCTTCCTGTCGCCCCGCGCGCATCAGCACGTCACAGATCCGTAAATACCAGCACGCTCGTCGACAGGAATCCGTCCTGCCCCGGTCGCGGCTTAGTTTGTCGAGGCGGGCCGGTGCGTCCGCCGAGTTCCTCCTTCAGCCAGTCTCGCTGGAGTTCCGACCCGCGACCGTCCGCGTTGTCATCCAGATTCGCGTGTTCCGTCGACAGCAGTTCCTCATCCAGATACTGCTGAGCAACCGCCGTCGTGACTCTGATGTACAGGTCGAACAGCGAGTATCGGCCATCGGCATCTGCGTCGAATTCCTCCGACGGAGCATCCGCCAGAGCATCCGCCAGCACGGACGGAAACAGCGTACCGTTGATTTCGAGGTCTGCTTCCGTCGCCGTGATGATGACGCGCCCTTCGCGTGAAAGCGGCTTGATGTAGTAGCCGCTGGCGGGCATCGTGATGAAGAACACCTGCTCGCGAGCCTGCAGTTCGTCGAACAGTTTCGCGAACTGAGTCTGCTGCATGTCCGGTCCCGGCAGATTGAAGAACGAACGGCTGCGATCCAGGTGAGTATGCCCCATGACGATCACCCACACGATGTCGTCGGCCGCAGCGGTCTGAACGAGTTCTTTGGCGGCCGACGCGACGCCTTCCTTTGTCGACAATGTTGCGTTCAGCGTGTCCAGCACCGGGTGAGCTTCCTGCAATGATGCGTCTTCCACGTCGCTGCCGACCAGCAGCCGAATGTTCTCGATCGCGAATCCATGCTGGTCCGTCAGGCCGCGGAACAGCGTACCAATTGTCCCCAGAAACTCCGTCTCATGCTGTTCGTCACCGGGGTGACCGCAAATGATCAAAGCACGTCGCGTACCGGCGGACGGTTGCGCTGGTTCGTCGGCGCGTACGCTGGTGGCAGCAACCGTTGACAGCAGCACGGCCGACAGCAGCACAGCCGACAGCATCACGGCCGACAGCAGCACAGCCGACAGCAGCACAGCCGGCAGCAGCAGGGCCGGCGGCAGCAGGGCCGGCAGCAGCGATTGGCTCCAATGGTTGTCGCGGCGCAGCCTGCGGCACTCAGGGCGGGGTTCGTGAACGCTCGCCCGTGTTTGCGAATGCGAATAGCTGCGGCCTGTCACGGCGGGGAGGGGCACAGGAAGGGACTGCAACCGATTGTTCGCTGAGACCATGCTGCCGCTCATTCACTCAATCCCGCCAGCGACTGCCGAAACGAAGTATGGTCGCTCTGCCGGTCGTTGGTCGGCGGATGTTTGTCCGCGGTCCAGACAACCTGACCGCGGTGACGTCCTTCCAGTGCGCCGGACGTTCGCCGCACGAACGCGTACTGCCAGCGGGATGACGTGCCGTTCTGCACGGCTTCCAGCAGCAGCACCGCTTCGGGATCGGTTCCCTGCACGAACGCAAACACAGCTCCGTCGATCACTGTCGAGCCTTCGGGCGTTTCGTATTCGTATAACGGACGAGGCAACAGGCGCAGTTCTTCGCGGTCTGTGTCATCGGCTCGCCAGCCGAGCATCGTCGCGGCGAACTGATCCTTGAGCTGATTCATCTGGCGTCGTCGCAGCAGCTTCGTGGCCGCTGGCACGGCAGCATCCGGCACATCGATGAACTCGATCGCGGCGTTCTTCGGTGCCCAGGCCACGCTGCCATCGAGAAAACCGCGAATCGGTCGCCGGGCCAGCGAGTCGAATTCATGCGTCAGGTGATCCTGCCACGGATAGATGGCGCAGACGGCTTCCGGACGTCCTTCGTGAATCCACAGCACAGTCGCTCCGGTTTCTGACCCGCGAGCCTGGTTGGTCCAGCGCAGCACGATCTTCGGTTCCATCGTGACCCGCGGGCTCTCGGCAGGATGAATGGTGATCCACCGCAGCGTCGAATCGATCATGCCGCGCACGTCCAGCTCGGCACGAACCGGTTCGTCGGCACAGGTTCCTGAAGCCGTCATCACACAGCTCAACACGATCAGAGCAACAAGGCGCAGCATCACAGGATTCCATTGTTTACAGCCAGACGGTCTCGCATTTCAAAACGTCCCTGACAGCAGTTCGGCGACATTCGCCTGAGCCGAAAACGCGATCGAAGACACGTCGTCCTTCGCAATCGGCAGTACGGTCGTCGGCTCCGACAGGTCAGAATTCACGACGGTTGCCTGACCGTTCCAGTCCAGCAGCAGCAGCCGGTCCGTTCGATCAGAAAACACGACCGCTCCCAGTGGCCGTTCCGTCAGGGCCTGCTGGTGAACTGTCAGGTCGAAGGTATTCAGCAAGGACAGAGTGGCCTGGTTCGGAACGCTCCAGTGGCCGCAGATCACGGCGATCGTCCGGTCATCTGCGGAAAACCGAACGCAACTGATGTGCAGCGACGTGCGGTCCGTTGTCAGACGCACGCTGCCGTCGTCGGCGTTCAGCAACCACAAATGTCCGTCCTCAGCCGCCGCCACGATTGTCGCTCCATCGTGGGACCAGTCGATACTGCTCACAGGCACATCGGCGGATGTGATCTG
>CAZHET010000076.1:0-17796 GCA_964531585.1 uncultured Planctomycetaceae bacterium
CGGCTCTACGGCAGAATGACGCTGTCAATCACATGGATCACGCCGTTCGATGCATCGATGTCGGTGGCGACAACAGTTGCATCGTCCACTTTCACGCCCGAGTCGGATACTTCGATCGAGACGCTTTCCCCGTTGACTGTCTTTGCCGTGGACAGCTTCACGACGTCACTGGCGTAAACCCTGCCAGGAACAACGTGGTAGGTCAGTACAGCGATCAGTTGATCCTTGTTTTCGGGCTTCAGCAGATTGTCGACTGTGCCCGGAGGAAGCTTTGCGAAGGCATCATCGGTTGGTGCGAATACGGTAAACGGACCTTCGCCCTGCAAAGTTTCCACGAGTCCGGCGGCTTTCACAGCGGCGACGAGTGTCTTGAAGGAATCGTTTCCAGCGGCGGTCGCCACGATGTCATTTTCTGCAGGCAGGATGACCTGGTCGATCACGTGGATCACGCCGTTCGTGGTTTCGATGTCCGTTTTCACGACGTTCGCCCCGTCCACGGTGACTTTGCCATTCTTCGCAACAATGTCGACCTGTTGCCCCTGGACGGTTCTGGCTCCCGACAGCTTCACGACATCGGCCGCCTTCACTTTGCCGGCGACGACGTGGTAGGTCAGAATTGCCTGGAGTCTGGCTTTGTTCTCGGGTTTCAGAAGGGTCTCAACGGTGCCCTTCGGAAGCTTTGCGAACGCTTCGTCGGTCGGAGCGAACACTGTGAACGGCCCGTCGCCCTTCAAAGTGGCAACCAGGTCGGCAGCCTGAACGGCGGCGACAAGTGTCTTGAAAGAGCCTGCACTGACGGCCGTATCAACGATGTCTCCCTTTGCCGCAGGGTGCGCTGCCACGGGTCGGGCGACAGGATGTACGGTCGTGAAATACGTGATATGACCCGGCTGACAGACGATCTTGCTTCCCCGGCATCTGTCTCCGGCGTGGGCTGTCGCTGCGAGTGTCGCGATGGCAGCGACTGCGATGAGTTGTTTCATGGCTGGTACCTTTTACTTCCGTTTTGAACTGAGTTGAGCGTTGAATTGAAAGTTGCCGTTCGCGAACCATTGGTGATAGACAGCATCTCGCAACGTGCCACAGGAAATTGCAAAAGGTGTCGGAAGAAATCGCGATGCCGTCCGTCAGAACGTCTGGTGGAATTCGGTTGCTCACCGTGTTCGACAACTGTCGGGAGGTACGTGTCCTGCGAACAGCGCCGCTCCGGCGTCCCTTCCAGGCGAAGCTCTTTTCGAATCGAAGGTCGATGAAATCGTGGCAACCGTTGACGTCGACGCGACGCCGGATCAGGCACACAGCTTCAACCGATGCGATGAACCGGCCGAGTCACGCGACACGCTGTGGCGGCTGGTGAAGCCGGTTTGCATCGAGCAGCAGGCCGCTGACGGGCGGACAATGCAACTTCGGCGTTGGTCGTTCGACGGGGCGTTCTACGCAAGCTGTTTTCGAAAACGCAGCAGACTGACTGTCAGCACCACGAACGTCGAAACGATCAGACCGACCAGCGACGGCAGGACCTCAGGCAGCTCGGCGCCGCGCAGCACGATCGCCCGCAGGATTTCCAGGTAGTACGTCACCGGTATCAGGAACGTCGCCAGGTAAATTACGGTCCTGCTGGCAGTTACGGCATCATTGCAACGTGCCTGTCCCCTTTCGTCGGGCGGGTCCCCTTTCGTCGGGCGCGCAGTGTGCGAGCCGGGGCCAGGTCTCTGTTGTGTGCCCTAAAAGAGAACCCTTTGTCTGACCCTCTTTGTCTGACCCTCTTTGTCTGACCCTCTTTGTCTGACCGGAGATGAGGGCGGTGCGGCGTTGCAGGAGAAGTTCGATGGCTCGTTCGGTTGTTGATTGAAGGGAAGGGCTCACGCGGAGGCGCGGGGTTCGCGGAGGTTTGGGTTGGGGTTTCCTACTGTCACCTCCGCGTTCTCCGCGTCTCTGCGTCTCCGCGTGAGAAGTTCCGGAGAGGTTAAAGGGGGCAGAGAGGCTAACGGGAGAGAGGCCAGGGGTCAGGCGCCGAGCCGAAGGTCGCCCAGGGGCGGTCGTTGCCGCGATTTGTGCTCGAAGCCAGTCCCCTCCATCTTCATGAATAATCCGGGCTAGCGTCTTGCCGCTCACTTCGACGGAATTCTGCGGATTATCCGTTAGACCATCCAACCTGGCGCTGTCCAGTTAGTAATTCACCGGCTGCGATGATCGCAGGTAAGCGAACAGGTCGCGGATCTGCTGATCGTCCAGATCCTTCAACGATCCCTCCGGCATGACGCTTTGAGGAATCGCCCGCATCTCTTCGATCTCGTCGCGGCGAAAGATCAGATTCTGTCCGTCGACGCCGCGCAGCACGACGACCTGGTTGTCCTGATCGGCCAGAAACCCGTTGACCACGCGGCCGTCTGTGGTGATGACGACGAAGTTCTCGAAGCCTTCGCGAATCTCCAGACTCGGGTTCACGATGTTGGTCAGCATGCGCTGCAGGTCGTCCCGTTTGAATGACGTCAGATCCGGCCCGATGCGGCCGCCTTCTTCGAACAGCAGATGACACTTGCCGCAATTCTGCATGAACAGCGGCTTGCCCTTTTTCGGATTGCCCGATGCCGCGACCAGTAACACGGTCAGTCGTTCAATGTCCGCCCGCATTTGCTCAGTGGACGCTCCCGCGACGCTGCCCCAGTGCTTTTCGATCAGCGCATTCGCCGTCGCGTTGTTGTGCAGCAGAATCTTTCGAAGTGCCGTTTCGGAAATCGCGTCCGCTGGCAACGCCCCGGAGTCAACCGAAGCAAGTAGCTCGACGGCCCACACCGGACGGCTCGCCAGCAAAGTTTCCGCGACGGGTTTCGCATCGTCCGGAAGCTTTAAGAAGCCCGCGACGACGGCCTGCCCGATTCTCAGATCATCGAACGCCTGCAGCGCCGTCAACGCCGACGACACCAGCTCCGCGTCGCTTTCGGAAGCGACCACCTGCAACAGCACAGGAATGAACTCCGGTCGGCGAATCTGACCAAAGATGTCCAGGTACTGCAGTCGATCGACTTTGCTCGCACTTGAATCGCCGACTGCAGCGACAGCTTCACTGATCGCACTTGTGTTTCCCTGCCGCAGACGCAGAGCGGTCGACCCGCCTCCGGTCGCGGCCAGAGCTTCGACAAGTTCCGTCGGAACGCCAGCCAGCGAACGTCCCTGATAAGCGTCTTCGAATCCTTTCAGCAGCAGTTCAGCAGCGGTTTTGTCAGGAGCCGCTTTCAGCAGCTTTGCGGCGGCCAGAAGTTCGTCGCGGCTGCCCGCCAGAGCGTACCTCTTCATCAGCCGTTCGGCGATATGCTGCTGCACCAATGGACGCTGCCACAACGCGTCGTCAGACAGCACGATCTCCAGAATGCGATCTCGACCATCTGCTTCAGCGGCCTTCGATTCGATGGCCCACCACAGCAGCAACGGCTGATGAATGTCGCCGGCGTCTTCGTCATACTGCAGCAGGTTGCGAATAATCGGCAGAGCATCCTGCGGGGGCAGCCGTTTCGCCGACGAGGCAAGTTGCTTACGGACGGTGATATACGCTTCGTGCGCGGCCAGGTCCGCCAGCGCGCGCGCGATCTGCGGCGTGACCTGAAGGTGGTCGCACAACAGACGCACGGTCCAGGCGCGAACATACTGGTCTTCGTGCCGGAGCATTTCCTGCGCGGCTTCGTCCGTGAGTCCGCCGCTCAGATGCAGCGCCCACAGCGATTCCAGCGCCGTCTGTCCCGACGACTTTCGCAGTTGTTCCAGCAGCAGGGGGATCAGCGAAGCATCGCGGCGGTCGCCGATAAGTCGCAGCGCGGTTTGACGATGCCATTTGGCGGGATGAGTCAGGGACGCCGGCAACCTGACGGCCGTTGGTTCTTCGCTCTTCGCTCCCCGCAACGCATAAATTCTGCCGCTCGAACGATCAATCCGGCCAGCGTAGTGGCTGCTGTGGTCAATCCGCTGCTCATACATGTCCGCAACATAGATGGCTCCATCGGGTCCGGCTTTGATGTCGACCGGACGGAACCACTGGTCGTCGGTCTTCACGACGCGCGAAACATCTTCCGTTTCAAATGACGACTGGTATGGACGAACATCGCTCATCACAACCTGCCCCTGCAGCGGTTCGATACCAAACAGCCGGCCGTGATACGCTTCCGGCAGGACTCCTTCTTCGTAGATGATGAAGTTGTGAGTAAACCTTGGGACGCTGGCGTGCTTCATGTTCTCGAAAAAGCCGAAGGCATACGGATTCGACAACGGGCCGTGCTTACCAAAGCCTTTGCGATAGTAGCCTCCCTGCACATAGTGAAAGCCACGAGTGTCTCCGCCGTTGTGCCCGGAATAGATGCGGCCCTTCTCGTCGATTTCCAGACCGAAGGTGTTGCCTCCGCCCTCCGCAAAAACTTCGAACCGCCTGAGTTCCGGGTGGTAGCGCCAGATCTGCTGGCCCATCGTGCGAACAGGTGTGTCTTCGGATCCGTAGCGTCTGATGTTGCCGGTGACCGTGCTTCCCTGACAGCCATACAGCCAGCCGTCCGGGCCGAATCTCAGGCTGTTGATGACGGAGTGCGAATCTTCCAGTCCGAAGCCTTCCAGCAGAACTTCCGGATCACCGTCCGGCACGTCGTCACCGTCGCCGTCCGCGTAGAACAGAAGGTAAGGCGGGTTGGTCACGAATGCTCCGCCGCGACCCGGCGCCACCGACGTCGCGATGTTCAGGCCGTCGATGAACGTCGTGTGATTGTCGTAGACTCCGTCGCCATTCGTGTCTTCGTGAATGCTGATGCGGTCCGCGCCGGGAGTTCCGTGAGGCGGCGGTTCCGGAATCTTGTCGTAGACCGTTCGCAGGTAGACGTCGCGGCTGACCATCGTGAGCCCCGCCGGATCAGGGTACTGTCGATATTCAACAACCCACATTCGGCCGCGTTCATCCCACGTCATAAACAGCGGCTGAGCGATCTGCGGTTCGCTGAGAACAAGCTGAATGCGCAGGTCGTCCGGCACTTCGAACGCGCGCTCGGCTTCGGCCGGAGTCAGCGGGTCGTTGTCACCGTCTCGCTTTGCAACATACCGCTCAATGTCGTCAACTTTGTCCACGAGCGAATAGCCGCCGAGCTTCCGCAGTTCGGCTTCTTCCGCAAGTTGGTCGGGATCGATGCCGAAGTCGGCCGCCGTGGCTGTCGCCCAGGAGGAATCGTCGCCGGGACGATACTGCCACTGGCCGTTCATACGAATGGCCTGCATCCGATCCTTGTTCAGCAGGACCGGCGGAGCGACGCTGAAGTTGGGACGAGGATCGTTCTGGTAAACGCGAAGTGCGATCGAATTGAATTCACCCGGCTTCAGCAAGTCGTTGTCGACTTCGTAGCGGCCGGTTTCTCCGAGCCCGCTGCGGAACTGAGGTGGGAACGTGCCGGTGGCTCCGACGCTGGTGCCGTTCACGTAGGCGGCTCGCGCGTCATCGAGAGCTTCAACAAACAGCACGACTTCGGCGCTCTGCCAGTCGGCGGGAATCTTCACGACCGCCCGATACCACGAATAGCCGTCAATCGGTGCCAGCTCGCCAGTCGGCTCACTGCGGAAACCGTCGGGGATCGCGACACGAGTCCATCCGGCTGGCGCGGGATTCTGAGCCTGTGTCGATGAACAGGCCAGCGTGAGCACAACGGTGGCACACAAGGCAATGCGATGGAAAACGTCATTCATGGCGGGACAGTTCGAGGAAGTTCGAGCGGTGGCGTGACGGCGGACGGTGTGCAATTATGGTCGGTGATTCGAGAGATTGCATCCAGCAGGCACCTCTCCACCGGCTCGCCGCGGTGGCTCGCTGCTCCTGCACAACTCGATTCCGCTTGACTCAAAGTAGTGCAGATTGACTCAAAGTAGTGCAGAGGCAGGTATCCATCGGGATCAACCCGGCGGGGTTGCCGTGAATTTTTAAGGGGAGTACGACATCATGTTGAAGCATATCGCGAGTCTGTGCGTGGCAGTCTGTTTCGCGCTGCTCGCGAGCAGCACCTGGGCAGTAGCAGCACCCGCAGACGAACACGGCGTGCTGCCCGGCATTGACGTCCTGCAGCAAAACAACTTCGCCGAACTTGCCGACATGCGAGTCGGACTGATTACCAACCACACCGGCCGAAACCGCGGCGGAATCAGCACCGTACAACTGCTGCACGATGCGCCGAACGTTGAACTCGTCGCACTGTTCAGTCCGGAGCACGGCTTTGAAGGCAAGCTGGACGTCTCCCGGATCGACGATGCTCAGGATCAGGCCACGGGCTTGAAGATCTTCAGCCTGTATGGTTGGACACGGCGGCCAACGAAGCAAATGCTGGAAGGCATTGATGTGCTGGTTTTCGACATTCAGGATATCGGCTGCCGCTTCTACACGTATGTCTCGACGATGGGCGAAGCGATGGCAGAGGCGGCGGAAAACGATGTCGCCTTTGTTGTGCTGGACAGACCGAATCCGATCGGCGGTACAGCCGTTGCCGGACCGATGCTCGACGCCGGCCGCGAATCATTCGTCGCTTTTCATTCAATGCCGGTGCGACACGGAATGACTACGGGCGAACTCGCCATGATGTTCCGCGAAGAGCTGAAGCTCGATCTGAAACTGAGTGTCATCAAGTGCGAAGGCTGGAGTCGCAACCAGCTCTGGGACAACACGGGGCTGCTGTGGACCAACCCGTCCCCGAATATGCGCAGTCTGACTCAGGCGCTGCTGTACCCCGGAATCGGTCTGATCGAATACTCCAACGTGTCGGTTGGCCGGGGAACCGACACACCTTTCGAAGTGGTCGGAGCACCGTGGATCGACGCACGCGAGTTCGCCTTCGCGCTGAATCAAGCACCGCCGGCGGGAGTCACGTTTGTTCCGATCGAGTTTACTCCCAGCGCCAGCAGGTTCACCGACGAACCATGTGGCGGCGTGAACATCATCATTACCGATCGCGCGTCCTTCGAACCGCTGCGTACCGGATTCCACGTGGCGTCGACTTTGCAGAAGCTGTACGCCGACACGTGGGATGCTGAACCGACGATCCGCCTGCTGGGTCACGAACGCACGATGCAGGCCATCACCGAGGGAAACACCTTCGATGCCATCGCGGGCGTGGCTGAGGTCAGCGTTGACTCGTTTCAGCAGCGGCGGCAGCAGTTTCTGCTGTATGAATAGCTGGACAGCGCCATGTTGGATGCGTTAACGGATAATGCGCAGGATCTCGTCGAAGTGAGCGGCACGGCGCTAGCCGCCGGTGTCAGCATTGAAAAACGCTGGGAAAAACCGGCGGCTAGCGCCTTGCCGCTCACGGAACCTGGCGCTGTCCTGATCGTCAACATCGCCACGAGGTGCAGAACCCCTGGCACATCGCAGCGGGCTTGTCTCGGTGGGGAAGGTTACTCCTGGAGGTCCGGCAGACATGATGGGCGGTGCATTGCGAAATCGATTCCTGTTGACGTGCGCCTTCGCGACGTACTTCACTCTTGCCGCGGTCCAGTGCGTTGCCGCGGGGACTGAGACGTCGGACGACGACGATCTCGCGCGGATACTTCAGCCACTGATCAATGCTCATGACGGAGACGCGGCGGTTTCCGTGAAGCACCTTGCCACGGGAGCCACTTTTCATCATCGGCAGGACGTTGTGATGCCCACTGCCAGTCTGATCAAGCTGCCCGTGATGATTGAAGCGTATCGGCAGGTCGCGGAAGGAACGCTTGACCTGACGTCGACGATCACGCTGACGAACGACGACAAAGTGCCGGGGTCCGGAATCCTGACAAAGCACTTTTCCGACGGTGCTTCACTGACGGTGCGGGACGCCATTCGACTGATGATCGCGTACTCCGACAACACGGCCACCAACCTTGTCATCGATCAAATCGGACTTGTTTCGACGGCCCGCACGATGGAGACGCTCGGGCTCCCGCAGACGAAGCTGCACTCAAAAGTCTACCGCGGCAGCACCAGCGTTTTTCCCGAACGCAGCAAGGCGTATGGTCTCGGCAGCACAACCAGTTCGGAAATGATCACAGTGCTGGAGCGACTGCAGCGCAATGAACTGGTTTCACCGGAAGCCAGTGACGAGATGCTGGAGCACCTGCTCGCGTGCGAACACACGGAGATGATCCCGGCGTTGCTTCCGGAGGATGTCAGGGTGGCTCACAAGTCGGGAGCCGTTTCGAACGCGCGCACCGACGCCGGCATTCTGTACACGGACAGCGGTGCGATTGCGATCTGCGTCCTGACAACCAACAACAGGGATCAGAGCTGGGGCGACAGTAACGCCGCCGAAGTGTTTGGCGCGCGGATCGCGCGAGCGGTCGTCGAGCACTTCAATCCGCCGGACGCTTCCGATTCAGCCAGCCGCTCGATCCTGCGTCAGGGTGATTTCGGCGAGATGGTCGAAGCGGTTCAGCGAACGCTGAACGCCAGAATGGAACCGTCGGCCGAGCTGGCCGTCGACGGCGACTTCGGACCGGCGACTCTGGCGGCGGTCACGGAGTTTCAACGTTCGAAGCATCTGGAAGCAACGGGCGTCGTTGGTTCGGACGTCTGGAAAGCACTCAGCCCGCTGATCACGGAGGAACAACCTGTTCCCGCGCCGGACGTCGTCAACAGTGAAAAGCTGTCTGTCGACGAAGCGTATACGCTCGACGGCCCGCCGTTCGTCACTTGCCGAGCGTGGGCAATTGCCGACGCCGACACGGGCGAACTGCTGTTCAGCGATCATCCGGATGAGCCGCTCGACATTGCCAGCACAACCAAGATCATGACCGCGTTCGTCGTGCTGAAACTCGCCGAAGAAAATTCCGATGTGCTGAACGAAGTTGTTACGTTTTCGCACCGGGCTGATCGCACACGAGGATCGACCGCGGCGATTCGCGCTGGCGAACAATTGCCGGTCGCGGAAGTTCTGTACGGGTTGATGCTGCCGTCGGGGAATGACGCGGCCGTGGCGCTGGCCGAACATTTCGGGAGCCGACTGGCTGACATCGGCTCGCCAGGATCCTCGCCCTCGCAACAGGATTCACTCGACGCGTTCGTGGAGGTGATGAACCGCATGGCCGTCGAACTCGGCATGAGCAACACCACGTACCGCAATCCGAACGGTTTGACCGAAGACGGACATCAGTCAACAGCGGCCGACGTGCTGAAGCTGGCGACGGCCGCAATGGCGCTGCCTGCCTTTCGTGACTACGCAAACACGCGTCAGCGAGGCTGCACGGTAATCGGGCCCGGCGGTTACACTCGCAACGTGCTGTGGAAGAACACCAACCGGCTGCTGAGCATCGACGGCTACGCCGGCATCAAGACCGGCACCACCACCGCTGCCGGTGCATGTCTGGTTTGTGCCGCCACGCGCCAGGGCCGCAGCCTGCTGCTGGTGGTGCTCGGTTCAGATTCTTCCGACGCACGCTACGTCGATGCGCGCAACCTGTACCGCTGGGCGTGGCCACAACTGCGGCCGCGATGACCGTGGTTTAGTCGATGTTCACCGCTTCGCCGCCGTTCATCGTCGCCAGGCCTTCCAGAACTGATGGATCGATGTTCTCGGAAAGAAAGCGAACCGAGCCGTCAGCGAACAGAACCTGCATCCCGCCCTGATGCGGCGAACCGATGCCGTCCGGGCCGTTGATGTACGGTTGCTGAGAGAAGCCGCGAATCGTTTCTCTGCCACCTGCCAGAAACGACGTGTTCGGTTTGGCTGCGTCACTGACGGCAATTGTGTTCGACGTTCCATCGCGGATATCGCGGAAGGAGGTCTCGCGGTCGTAGCCGAAGATTCCGGCCTTTGGGTCGTTCTTTGGCAGAGTCGCCGCATCTTTGCCGATTCCGGCAATTCCCACGTAGTCCATCGATGACGCGGGTTCGCCGCGGCGCGGCATACTGGGATTCTGATACCACGTGAACCTGGCGGCCGCAGCATTGTCGACGAGTTTGGCCGCTGCCTTCCAGTCCCCCTTCGCGTCAATGGTGTTGTACAGCGGAGCCTGCTCAAGGTAAGGCAGAATTGAATACGCCCAGCTCAGCCGTTCATCCGGCTTCAGTTGAGCATTCTCCACCGTCCCGCGCGGGAAGTGGTTGTGGGTATCGTGGTAGTTGTGCAGGGCCAGCCCGATCATCTTCAAATTGTTTTTCGACTGAGTCCGGCGAGCGGCTTCGCGAGCCTGCTGAACCGCCGGCAGCAACAGAGCAACGAGAATTGGAACTGCCGCGGTGGAACTGACGTTTCCAACGGGAGTGCTCGGAACGGATTGCCGCGAATACGAAGTCAGCCCGTTCTCAGAAGAGACGCCGACTGACACGTTCGGAAACATCGGTGCGGTCACCTGTTCGGCCGCGGGCAGATCCTGAATCTGGAAGGGCATCTGCGGCGGCGCGCCACCGGTCTGCTGTGCGATCATTGGCAGGAACTGAGATTCGATCAGGCCAAGCCCCATCGGCGCGAAGTTCATGATCTGCCGATATCCTGGGGCAGGGTCACTGACGCTGATCGACGTGAACGTTGACGGCAGTTCCGTAAGTGCCGCGGCAACGCGTTCGTTGGGTTCCCACGACGGCAGCTTGTCGTTGGCTCGCAGTAAGAACGACTGTGCTGACCCCGGCGTGATGCTGCCCAGCAACCAGTCGTCGGTCACAAGAATCGTTGGAACAATGGGGGCTCCGGGGATGGGGAACGAATAGTACGTGTTCCCGTCCTTTTCCGTTCGCCGCACTTCAATCTGCGGCGCATCGGGAGCAGACTGCATGATCAGCAGCAGCCGGTCAATCGTGGCTTCCACCATGGCTCGGTCCGCAACGCTCGCGACGGCGACCGGCGAAAACCCGATGGGAATCGGCATGGCCGACGGATCGGAGTACACACAGAACAGGTCGCCCAGCCCGCCGGAGAAGACGTCACTGACCTTTCCGCCGATTGTGGCTTCCAGTTCACGAAGGCCGTTCTCGAAGTCCTCGCGCTCTTCGGGCTCGATGAGTTCCACCATATCACGCATAACGCCGACACCGTGCTCGACTGCCATGCGCAGATCGAACGCTGCCGCAAAGAAGCCGTCGCTGTCGGTCGGCATTGCCGGCAGTTCATCCAGCGTGATCACTCGCTGGTCCAGCATCGCCAGCAGGCCCTTCCGTTCACCCGGAGCGACGATTTCCGCAGTTTGCCATGTCTCTTCGCCCGAATACCCGCCCTGACTGCTGATGGTCTGCAGTTGTGCCAGCCCCAGCGCATCGGCGATCTGCCTCACACTGAACGAACCTCCGGATCGCGGCCGCGGAACCTGAATGTCACCAAACTCATCCAGCACAGACTTTGCGTCGAACCAGCCGACGCAGTCGACGGTGAAGCGGTCTGACGTTCGCAGCTTCGTCCACAACGGGCTGGTCGTGACGTTGGGCGCCTCACCGTCTGCTACTGCCAGAGCTTTCGTCACGGGATCGGTTCCTGCGGCGATGACCAGATGGCTGCCTTCACTCCACCAGGCCACGCTGACCGCAGGATTCGGCGAGATTGCAGAAACACGGCGTCCACTGACCGTGCTGACAGTGATCTGTGCTGCCACGTTGGCATCGGCCCGTTTCAGCAGCGCTTCCAGATCCGGCTGCAGTTCCGCCGCATCATGCAGCACCAGCAGGCCGTAGCCGTCGACGCTGCCACTCTTGTTGGACACCGACACGGCCAGTGACACACCGTTCGTCAGACAACTGTCGAATGCTCTGCGAACAACCGGACCGACATCAGGCCCGGCGGCAGACAACAGTGTTTCCGCCAGATCCAGAAACCGCGCCTGCAGACCGGTTTCGTTCAGTGACTGCCAGGCAGCGGTTTGTGAGATCGCGGGCTGATGAGCGGCAGAACCGTCGATCGATGCCAGCAGCACCGCGTCCGCGGGCAGCAGCGACGCCGGAGAAATCTGCCTCGCCGGTCGCTGCTGCGGCGCGGCGAATGCCAGCCATGCGGCGCTGCCCGCCACCACAATGATCAGGCCGAAGTAACTGAATGGCTTCATGACGCAGGTTCCTTCTTCGTGGACGGATGTTCGACGAACATGTGTCGGCGCATGATTCCACCGTCACGCTTGCGATGCAACCGACCGGACTGGCAACGCCTGGTCTGTTCGATCGCACTGCCCGCCGGTTCGAAAAGGACGGCCCGAATTCCCGCGATGCCGCATGCGACAACTGCTTCAAATTCCGCTGCTGATCCTGGCGATGCTGCTGGCGGGAGCGATCGGCTTTCGGTTGCTGACAGGCCTGCCGATTCTGGAGTGCTTTTACCTCGCCGTAGTCACGCTCACGACAGTGGGGTCGCGCGAACCGGAACCGCTGACGGCGGGAGTCATGGTGTTCACCGCCACTTACCTGGCGTGCGGACTGGGCGTCTTTACCTACAGCGCATTCCAGTTCGGGCAGACGCTGGTCAATGCGGACCTCAGATCAATTCTGGAGCGACGTCGGATGGAAGCAAGAATCGCAAAGCTGACCAATCACTTCATCATCTGCGGCTATGGACGCATGGGTGCCACACTCTGCGACTACCTGCATCAGCGGCGACAGCCGTTTGTGATCATTGATGAAAACCCGTTGTTGATCACACCGGAAATGAAGCAGCAGCAGTGGCTGTTCCTGCCTGGCGATGCGACTCAGGACGAAGTGCTGGTCCAGGCCGGAGTCGAACGTGCCCGCGGACTGACGGCCGTGCTGCCCACAGACGCCGATAACCTGTATCGGGTGCTGTCATCGCGGCTGCTGTCGAAGGATCTGCAGATCGTCGCTCGCGCCAGTGATGAGCGGGCAGCGCAGAAGATGTTACAGGCGGGAGCGACGCGGGTTATCAATCCGCTGTCCTCGGGAGCAATTCGGATGGCTCGCTTCATGCTGTCACCCGGCATCGAGAATTTCGTGGAAGTTGCCGAGTCCGAAGGCATGGACTGGGAAATTGTCGAAGTGCAGGTGCCGGAAGAATCGCCGCTTATCGGCCTAAAGCTGAGCGAAACGAAACTGCGGGAAGCCGGCATTATGCTGCTGGGCGTTCATCGAACAACCGGCGAAAAGTTCTTTCCGCCGCCGGGGCACCTGAAGATCGAACGCGGTGACAATCTGTTTGCGTTCGGCAGGTCGGAAAGCATGGCCGAGCTGTCACACCTGATCCAGGAACGACGTGCAGGCAACGACCAGGCCAGCCTGTAGCGAAAAAAAAACGGCCGACCGCAAATTGCCGGTCAGCCGTTCCTGTCTGCTTCTGAAGACGCAGGCCTTAGCGCTTGGTCGCCTTTTTCTTGGCCGCTTTTTTCTTGGCCGCTTTCTTCTTGGGGGCGGCCTTCTTCTTGGCGGCTGCCTTCTTCTTGGGAGCGGCCTTCTTCTTGGCGGCTGCCTTCTTCTTGGTTGCCTTCTTCTTAGCCACGGTGTTCCTCCTTAACAGGTTGATGTGTGGCCGTCCTGCCGCAGTTACCGGGCTTCGAAAAAACCATTGGGCAAGTCAACCACGACTCACTGAAAATTCACCACGCCAACATGGTCGTGATGCAGCAGGTTGTGAACTGATCCGAAGACACAGACGAAGTCTTCACTGAAGAAAGTTCGCGTCTTGTTGTTCTTCATCACAACTCGTCTCAACCTGCGTTCAACGTTCGGGCGAAATCGTATTGAAAACGCAGGAATGTGCAAGACTGTTCTTCGGCAAACAATCGTTCTGATTAAGAAGTTTCAGAAAACGATCGGCGATGATTTCAACATGCTCGCGCATCAACGTTCATGCATCACACTCTGCGTTCAACAGCAACGCGCGTGCTGTCGCGCCAGCGCGCGATCCGCATGACGTCGCGTCGCATCACGCGGACTCATCCTTGCGACTCTTCAGATTCCGTCAGCACGCGCTGCAGATAACTCAAGCTGTCGCGCGCGATCTTCTCTGCACCGGGGCTGTAGTCGAAGACTTCCACGGAAACCCATCCCGGGTAATTCACGTCGCGCAGCGCACGCATGATCGGACGGTAGTCGGTGTCTCCCATGCCCGGACCAAGCAGGTTGGTGTCGTTCACGTGGAAGTGCCCGCAGACATCCTTGTACCGATGAATCAAGGCCGGCACGGTGTCTGTTTCTGCTCCCAGCATCGCCTTCACATCCTGATGCAGAACGAACGCAGGATGATCAACGAGTTTCATCAGTTCGACAGCATCGGCGCAGGTGTTGATGAAATCCGTTTCCTTTGCGGTCAGCGGTTCCATGCATAAAGCGCAGCCTTTTTCAGACAATACGGGCATCGCTTCCTGAAACACGTCGGCGGCGAACTGCATCGCCTGGTCCGTTGACACTCCCGGCTGCAGACTTCGCTGAGCGGGCGAACCGAACACCATCACGCGCCCTCCCAGCAGTCCGCAGGCGTTCGCCAGCCGCTTCAGATAGTCAGCGGTGCGCTGCCTCACGGCGGCATCGGGCGAAGTCAGGTGCAGCCCTTTCGTCTTTGCCAGCAGCCAGTGCAGTCCGATGATCTGCAGGCCGTATTCTTCGGCAGTCTTCCTCATTGATGTCAACTGCGAGTCTGCGACGGAAGCCATGTCATCCGCGATTGCGAATGGCGCGACTTCGACACCCGTGTAACCGATGTCAGCGATCAGTCGGCACTGGTCTTCCCACGGCTTGTCTTCGAACAGTTCCTGGCAGATGGCGAACTTCATGAGTGAACTTTCTGATAGAGGAGTTGTGTGGCGTGCCGATTGACGAAGGTGTCGCGCGGCGATTCAGCGCGGCGGATTTGATGACGGAACATTCTCAGCAGAGAGAAACAGAGTCGGCGAATTCACTTCAGGCAACGACCGCGAAAGCGTCCTGTCATCACGCTCGACAGCCTGGCGGTTGTTCTGCGCTCTCTCTGAGCGATTCACTCATGGCCGGGTACCTCAATGCGTGACGTATTCATCGGATCAGTAGTCCAGACTCGCACCACCTTCGGCTTCGATGGCCTGGCCGGTGATAAAGCTGGATTCGTCGCACGCCAGAAACAAGGCGACCTCACCCATCTCTTCAATCGTGCCCATGCGACCGAAGACCTGCAGCGCAGAAACTCGTTCGAGCGCAGAGTCGGGATCGTCCAGCGTCGCCGCCCAGTCTCGCATCAGTGGTGTATCGATGTTGCTGGGAAGGATCGCGTTCACCCGGATGCCTTCCGGCCCGAGTTCCTTCGCAAGCGCTTTCGTCAGACTGACCTGTGCTCCCTTGGTCGCGCAGTAAGCACTGGACCTGTCCTGTCCCAGCACTGCGGTGATCGACGACATGTTCACGATGGTGCCCTTGGTTTTCCGCAGGTGCGGCAGAGCGTATCGGGCACCGGCGAAGGTGCTGAGGTAATTGATCCGCATCAGTTCCTCCATGAATTCGACAGACGTTTCGTCGAGAGCCATCGCCGGCGGATGCTGACCGGCGTTATTGATGATGCAGTCCAGCCGACCGAAGATCTGCACCGTTTCTTCGATGGCATCGCGAAGCTGCTCGTGGTTGCCGACATCACAAGGCAGGAAGACGGCCCGGCCCGGTCCGGCGGCATTGAGTTCCGCAACCAGCTTCTCACCAGCGTCTGCTCCGCGAGCGAGCACGCTAACCAGTCCGCCTTCCCGGCAGAAGACGCGTGAGCAGCCTTCGCCGATGCCCTTGCTGCCGCCTGTGACGATGACGACTTTGTCCTGAAATCTCATAACGATTCGCTCCTCTGTGCCAGCCGTGATCCGATTTGCCGACGACACCTGACGTGCCGGTCGCGCCCGTCGCGCGGGTTGCAGGCCGCGCGCGGGTCGCATCATTTGCAATTGCCGGCGGTGAAACAACCGCACAACGCGCATCTTCCGACTCTTTGACAGGAGTCGCCTCAACACATGTTGCCGATTCGCTACTCCGGGTTTGACCCACCGGAAACGGCAACCTACATCACAAAGGCAGCTTTGCATCACCCGCCGCGCGCTCCGTTCTCCCGATTGGCCGGGTGTCGGTGACGACTCAGACGCCAGAGATTCTGCAGACCATCTACAGGAAACGTGCACGTGACAACTTCCACCGGAGCTTCAGAAGCCAACGGCAAAGGGCTCGACGAATTGTTTGATCGCGTCAATCAGTTGCTGGGCGGGGCGTCGGCCGAAGAAGCAGCCGCAGAGGCCCGTGCCGAAGCAGCCGTGGCGGACAAAACGTTCACACCGCGCCAGCCGATGACGCTGCGTGAAGCCGGTCTCTCGGCCGCACTTGTCGAACGGCTGATCATGAAGTTTCTGTATCAGGTGGGAGTCGCCGCGAGCCGGGTGATCGCCTCGCAGATGAAACTGCCGTTCCGCGTCATCGAGCCGATTTTGAAGCAGCTTCGTTCTGACAAGCAGATCGACCTGACTGGCACCACCAACACCGGCGACCCGGAATACGCGGTCACCGAGGCCGGCCGCGAAAAGGGACGCCGCTACACCGACGAATGTACCTACTTCGGCGCGGCTCCCGTCGCTCTCGAAGACTACATCCGTTCGGTCGCCGCGCAGTCCATTGCCGACGAAATCGTCACCGTGGACGACCTGCGCCGTGCCTTCGATGGGCTGATTATCAATCAGGCGATGCTGCACCGGCTCGGCCCGGCCATCAATTCCGGACGCGGCATGTTCCTGTTCGGCCAGCCAGGTAACGGCAAGACCAGCATCGCCGAACGAGTCACGGATGCCTTTGGTTCAACGATCTGGATTCCGCGCTCCATGTACCTGGAAGGCGAGATCATGCGAATCTTCGACCCCGGCGTCCATGAAGCCGTTGAGGAAACGAATCACCACGGCGGCCTGCTCGATCCGATGGACATCGACCGTCGGTGGGTTCGCATTCGCCGACCGACCGTCATTGCCGGCGGTGAACTGACGATGGATGAACTCGAAGTCACCAAGAACCGCCAGTCGAATATCTGCGAATCGCCGCTACAGTTGAAAAGCAACTGTGGCACACTGGTGATCGACGACTTCGGCCGGCAGAAGATGCCCGTCGATGTGCTGTTGAACCGCTGGATCGTCCCGCTGGAAAAGCGCTACGACTTCATGAACCTGCCCAGCGGCAAGAAGCTGAAAGTTCCGTTCGACCAGCTGATCATCTTTTCCACCAACCTGGAGCCGAAGGATCTGGTCGACGGTGCGTTTCTGCGACGTATCCCATACAAGATCGAAGTCCCGGATCCAACTGTCGATGAGTTCCGTGAACTCTGCGGCATCATGTGCGGCGTGATGGGCTTCGAAAAGAACGACGATTCGATCGAGTACCTTATCGAAACGCACTACCTGAAGATTAAGCGGCCGTTTCGCCTGTGCCAGCCGCGCGACCTGCTGCTGCAGGTGAAAAACTACTGCAACTTCCATCGACTGCCGCTGGAAATTTCCAATACCGCGTTCGACTTCGCTGTCGAGAACTACTTCTCTGTGATGTAGGCTCTACACCACGGCGACCTTCACGCAGTTGATCGGCGGCAGCGCATCGAAGAGGCACTTCCATTCTTCGCCGCCTTCGTGGCCCATCCACAACTGCCCGGTCGTCGTTCCGAAGTACAGCGCCGGAGCCTTCAGGTCATCGATTGTCATTGCGTCGCGCAGCACGGTGAAGAAGGAATCCTTCTTCGGAAAACCCTTCGACAGCCGCTTCCATTTCTTTCCGGCGTGCTCGCTGCGCCAGACCGCCGGTCTGCCTTCGGGACACGTGCGGGTAAACGGTTCCAGAGGAACGACGTAAACCACATCCGGGTTGTGCGGATGCACGACGATGGGAAAGCCGAAGTCAGACGGCAGCCC
>CAZHET010000077.1:0-17787 GCA_964531585.1 uncultured Planctomycetaceae bacterium
GGTCGAGTCAATGGAATCTAATCTCCTGGACGGAGTGACAGGGTCACCTTCCGAAAGGACACGGACAGGCGGATTCAATCGTCTTTCACGAGAACTCGCGTTGGACAGCGACTGTCTTCAATATTGCGATGCCCGGCCGTGCTCGCAGCCCCTCACTTTTTTCCAACGTGTCGCGGTTCTGTTGGCGCGATCGAATCGGTGTTGCGGTTGGCGGAATTCGTCCATGGCAGTTCAAGGGTCTCGTCATCTTCTCCAACGTCCGGTAGTTTTCTGAAGTCGCGGTCGGCGGCGAATCCCAGGTCGTTGCCCAACAGGCAAGACGCCTCGTTGAGCAACAGCGCGCCGTGCCCGACGACGACGGGATGGTCGACACGTGCCGGCTCAGCACACTCCAGCGCGCTGCCACTCGTGCGCGACCCGGAAGAGGCGGCCGGGGACCGACGAGTTCTCACGGATGAGTACTGTCCCTTTTCACGAGAATATCGTGACGCATGACGACAGTTGGATCGGTTGAAGATGAGCAGATGTCGCAGCCACGAATTTCGCAGCCATGAGATTGAGCTTCGCATAATGATGTCTCCTCGCTGGGGTGTCAGGCCTGTTTCATCCGAACTGCCGCAGACGTGCGCGCCGAGTGAGGAACCACTGACAATCCGGCCATGCCCAATTGCTCCGCAAACCCCTCAAGAGATCCGAAAGAATCCATCGCGGACTGGTGTTGCTGGAACGTTGATGGTCGTTTGCCTCAGCGATAGACTGCCTTGTTAACTCGTAAGTACTTCCGCGGAAACTGGCGCGCAACCATGGCCGACGGCGACAGCGTCACTCAGTGGCTGACCGATCTGAAAGACGGCGACGAGACGGCCGCTCAGCGACTTTGGGATCGCTACTTTGGACATCTCGCCGGTTTGGCGGAAAAGCGACTCAAGAAAATTCCGCTTCTGCCGACTGACGGAGAAGATGTCGCCCTCAGCGCGATGCACAGTCTGTGGGAAGGCGTCAGTCGCGGGAGGTTTGCGGACCTCTCTGACCGCGAGAGTCTGCTGAAACTGTTGGTGGCGATTACCGTTCGCAAGGCGAACCACGCGATTCGTGACGAGTTTCGGCAGAAGCGCGGCGGTGGGAAGGTTGTCGGCGAATCTGTCCTGTTGCATCCCGCTGAACGGAATACCGGAGCGCGAGGACTGGAAGTAGTACTCGATCGCGCACCAACCCCGGAATTCGTGGCTCAGATGGAGGAGGAGATGCAGCGGTTGTTCAACCTGCTGCCCGACGAAGAACTAAGACAGATCGCCGCGTGGAAGATTCAGGGGCTGACGTCTTCTGAAATCGCAGAGCGTATCGGCAAGGCGCTGGCCACCGTGGAACGCCGTTTGAAGTTGATTCGATCACTTTGGGCAGAATGCATTGCCGCGTGAGTTTGCCTGAGAAAGCGATTCCATGCAGCACACCACACCACCGGATCTGTCGGCCGGCCAATTGCGGCAGGTCGATTCTTTTTGCAACGCCTTCGAGATGGCCTTCCAGGCCGGAAAGAGCCCTCGCGCTGAAGACTTCCTGCTGAACGCGGATGAAACGCTCCGCAGGGCCTTACTGCCGGAACTGCTGAACCTGGAACTTCACTATCGTCCCGATTGCTCGCGACAAGAGCTTGCCGAACGGTTTCCGGAGCTGGAAAAAACCTGGCTGGACGGAATCACGCGCAGCACCGCCGGAAACGAATTCCCTCCGATTCCGGGTTACTACATCATGGAGGAACTTGGTCGTGGTGGAATGGGAGTTGTCTACCTTGCTGCCGATTTGACTCTGCATCGCAGGGTCGCGCTGAAGATGCTGCATCGCTCGTCGAAAATCAGCGCCGACCACCGTCGCCGGTTTCTCGGTGAAGCTCGGGCGGCCGCCCGCCTTCATCACCCGAATCTGGTGCAGATTTTTGATTCCAGTGAGTTCGAAGGGCATCCGTTTCTCGTCTTTGAACTCGTGGAAGGCGGCACTCTGGCCGAACGTCTTCAGCGAAAACCGCTGACGTTTGAGGAGTCCGCGGAACTGATGGAGACACTTTGCCGGGCACTGCAGTTTGCCCATGACCGCCACATCATTCACCGTGATCTGAAACCGTCGAACATTCTTCTGGGCATTGACGGCGTTCCCCGAATCACGGACTTCGGGCTGGCGAAGCGACTGGACGAAGATGCGAACCAGACAATTTCCGGACAGGTGATCGGCACACCTTCGTACATGGCTCCCGAACAGGCAGCCGGACTTGCCGCCACATCCACGCCGGCCGTCGACATCTATTCGCTCGGTTCCATCTTTTACGAGCTGCTGACCGGACGTCCGCCACTCCGCGCCGCCAGCGTGATGGAGACTCTGGAACAGCTTCGAACGCGCGACCCGGTTCCACCGCGCAGGGTCCGCCCGGAAATTCCGCGCGACCTGGAAACCATTTGCTTAAAGTGCCTCCAGAAGGAGCCTTCCCGGCGTTACATCTCAGCGCAGGTTATTGCGGACGAAATCGGGCGTTTTCGCCGAGGCGAGTCGATCGTGGCCCGGCCCGTGGGAGCGATCGGTCAAGCGCGTCGGTGGTGTCGGCGGCATCCGTTGACAGCGTCGCTGGCGGTGGCACTGGTTGCGGTGGTCATTGCTGCCTTTTGGGGAATCTCCCGGCAGTGGCACCACGCGGTGGCTCAGCAGAAGCTGGCCGAGATAAACGCCGCAAAGTTTCAGACCGAACGGGATCGGGCGATTGTCGCAACAGCCCGAGCGGAAAAAAGTGCCGTTGAGACAGAACAGCAGAGGGCAATTGCAGAACTGCATCTTGCCGCCGCAGAGAGTCGGTTCGAAAAAGCCCAGGCACCGATTCAGGAACTGATTCGACTGGGAGTCGAGCTGGTCAGGCAACCACAAATGGAAGCTCGCGGCCGACAGGCGCTTGAGAGAGCAACCGAGTTTCGCGAAGCGCTTCTTCAGGAAAAAACTGACGATTCAGTGGCCCGCTTTATCACCGCATCGACGCTGCATACGCTTGCGTGGACTCTGTTGGAACACGGGGAGTTCTCCGACGCGGATCAAACATATTGTCGAGCGCTGCAGATCCTTACGGAGCTGCAGGCTCAGAATCCGGGCGATCGTCAGTATCTGCGTCACCTGCGAAACGCCTGTCTTGAGCGAGGTGTCGCGCTGTCTCACCTGGATCAGCCTGAAGCAGCCGAACAGTCGTGCCGTGACAGCGTCACGTACGGGGAACAGCTGGTCACTTCCGGTGACGGAGACGTGGCGGATCAAATCGGGCTCGGAAATGCGCTGACAAACTGGGCCGGCAAACTTGTGGCTATCGGACGGCAACAGGACGCCGTTTCGGCCCTCCAGCGCTCGGTCGACATCCACCGTGAAGTGATTTCCGGTCAGCAGAATGGATTTGCCTGGCACACCAGTTTGTCTTTGGCGTTGAGCGGCCTTGCGTCTCACCTCTGGAGCACAGACCAGGCGGCTGCGGAATCTCTTGCACTCGAAGCGCTGGAACTTCGCCGCGCTCAGGTTGCTCGCACGGCACATCCTCGCAATGAAGCCATGAAACTGATCGCCAGCCTCAACCAACTGACGAACTGGTACACGTCCATGGGACGTCTGGACGAAGCTGAGCGGTTGCTGGCCGAAGCCACCGAACAGGCTCGGATTACGAAAGGCGAATTCCCGTCGTTCTTCGGAACTCGCTATCGCTACATCATGACACTGGTCGCCGCGCGTCGACTTGCAGCTAAGAAGAATGACAAACAGCGAACGAACGCTTTGGTGATCGAGCTCAAAGATGAACTCGCCACCGCGACAGCAGACTTTCCCGATGACAATGAGTTGAAGGAACTGGACGCGTGGTTTCGTCACAGATGGGCACTGATCCTGGCGGAGCGAGGAGAAACAGCCGACGCGATGACCACACTGAAGGTCGCGCTGGACGACTTGTGCGGATTGCAGTCAAGGTCATCAGATCCCCGCCGGTTTCGTACCAACATCAACCACATCGCTCGCGCGGTTCTGACGGTGGGAACACGATTTGAATTCGAACGGGAAAAGCTGCAGGCACTTGCGGAATGGGTTGCACAGGATCCACAGAATCCGAATGCACACAACGCCCTTGCCTGGCGAAAGCTATGCGTCAAGGATGAGTCCCTTCGAGACGCCGTGGCAGCGGAACAGCTGGTTCGACGGGCCATTGAATTGAAGGCCGACCAGTCGTTCTACCACAACACTCTGGGGACCGCACTCTACTATCAGGGTCGACTGGACGAAGCTTCCGCGGAATTCGAACGGTCACTGCTGCTGGAGACACCTCTGCCGGCTGCTGATTGGTGCTTTCTGGCAATGATTTTACATCGTCACGGAAACACGGATCAGGCAGAGACGCTGCTGGAGAAGGCAGTTGCGTGGCACAATGAACGCAATTCGGCAGACGAAGATCTACTGCTGATTCTGGAGGAGGCCCGCATGGTGTGCGGCTCGCCAACGCCACCAAACGACTAAAGGCGGACAAATGACGTGTCGGAGGACGAACGGGTACACGAGCAACGGGTGGCAGCAACCCTCGCCGGCGAAGCGTTCCTATGGATGCTTCGCTGCAAAGGTTCCTGACGCTTTGTGTCCCTGAAACCTGCAGTACCTCAGCCCCCGAGGGCTTGGCTGGACAGCGCCAGGTCTGTGAGCGGCAAGACGCGAGCCTTCATTGTGCACGCACTGCCGGCCAGCACGAGCAAACCGCAATTCTGCCGGAACTTCGGCCTTCTCTGGCGATTCGTGCCGCCAAGAGACTGTCGTCACCCGGCAAACTGGTTTGCGCTGTTCCTGCATCTGCTGTGGCCTGCACCTGTCCCCGCGATCCATTGATCGGCGGCGCGAGTGGCCTGGTCGCTTCTGTTGCAGTAAACCGAGTCATTTGCGGTAAATGCCTTCGAACCTGTCGCTGTCGAGCTTGCGCATGGGCAACACATATTCTTCGATGGACGAGAATCTCCGCAGTTCCATCCAGAGTCAGCGGGGTTCTTCGTGGCGACCGCTCTGCTTTCCGCGGACGGATTCGTGAACGTCGCCGCGAAGTATCTCGATTCCCTGCGGATTCTCGACAGTCTGACCGTGGTCTACTGTGACCTGATCGGCAGCGGGATCGAGACTGTGGCGCACGTCCGGGAGAGCGGATTCTATTCGTTTGGCACAAATTAGCCTTCTCCGCGGACCGAACCAGGAATCTCGTTGAGTCCAGTAGTTTCGGACAAATCCGACTGCGACGGCACGCGGCGAATTCTTGCGACCTGCCAGCCTCCCAGCAGCATCAGCGCGGCTCCGGCGAAGTAAGGTGTTGCCGCAGAAAACTTCATCAGTGGAATGCCGATCGCCGGTCCAAGGATCCGTGCCAGTGATGACAGACTCTGGCCGGAACCGAGGACCGCTCCCTGTTCGTCTGCCGACGCCGACTGAGACAGCAGCGACTGCAGCGATGGTGTCACGGCCGAAAACCCGATTGTCACGATCGGCAGGATAAACCACAGTGACGCCGCTGGAAGGATGCGGCTTCCCGTCAGTCCGATCAGCACAAAGCCCGCGATCATCAATGCCACGCCGATGGACGCCATGCGGTGCTCGCCCAGTTTCGGCAGCAGACGGCGCACGAGCACTCCCTGACCGATCATCAGGATGGCTCCGATATACGCGAAGAGCAGGAAGTTGCTGCGCGAGCTGTAGCCGAACTCGCGAGTCAGCAGTGACAGCGTGCTTTCGAACTGAGCAAAGGCAAACGTGGTGATGAAGATGGCGCCAAGCACAACGGCAAACGTGCCCGATGTCAGATGCGTGGCGACGGTTCCCAACTGCAGAAGTCCCGGTCTGCGGCGAGCCGACGAACTGCCTTCCGCCGCACGTGATTCCGGCAGTCGGGCGACCGCAAGAATCAAGGCCAATGCGGACAGAACAGCCGCCACGTAGCCAGGCATCGGCGTCGGTGGTTCCAGCAGCGCTGCTTTGATTTCGGATCGCGATCGCGGTTGCTTCAGGTATTCCGTCAACAGTTCTTCGTCGGCTCGTTCCAGCGGTGCGACGGCGTTCAGTTCAGCAGAAACATTCTGTGCTATGACCGGTTCGTCGGTATCGGTCCACGCATCGATCGCATTGAACTGAGCGTCATTCAGCGCCAGCGCGGGCTGACCTGTCGTGAAAGCCGCTCCAATCAGCGGACCGAACGTGAAGCCGATTCCGAAAGCCGCCCCAATCAGCGCCATGCCCTTGCCGCGTCCTTCAGCTCCTGTGCTGTCGGCGATGACCGCCTGGGCCGTCGCGATAGTGGCTCCGGCTATCCCGGCGGCGATGCGAGTGATGAACAGCCAGGGCAGGGCTCCCAGTCCCAGCAGACTTCCGTCGCGGCCAAGTGATGTGGCCACGCCGAACATGGCATAGGCAAATGTCGAACCCAGCAGGCCGACAATCAGCACCGGGCGCCGGCCGATGCGGTCTGACAATGCACCCCACATCGGCGCGAACAGAAACTGCATTGCCGAAAACGACGCCATCAGCAGCCCAAGCTGCAGTTTTGAGGCACTGAAGTGTGCTCCGTAGCGGGGCAGCAGCGGAAGGACTATTCCGAATCCCAGCAGGTCAATGAAGACGACAACAAAAACGATCAGCAGCGTGGATTTCTTAGCGGTCACAAAGCAGCCTCAGGAACGAACGGGCGGTCGGAATTGACAGAACACGGATTACCGACCCATAAACCAGACACACAGCCAGGCCAGTAACGGAAACAGGACGAAGATCAGACCAAAGGTGACAAGAGTTGATCGGGTGTTGTCGGGCCAGCGTCCCACGGATCGGCTACCTGCTGAGTGAAAAAACCCGGCATCTGGCAGATGCCGGGTTGTCGGAGATTCTACGGAAATCGGCAATCGCCGCAGGTTACGCGGTGGTAACCTGTTCGTCGGTTTCCGGAACGGCATCCGACTTCGGATCGAACCATTCGTCCCGGAACACGATGCGTTTTTGGTGCTTCATCGCCAGATTCGCGGTCAGCGCCATGATCGCATCGGCCATTGCCACTGTTCCGTTGCAGCGCAGTTCACTGGCACTCTTGCCTTCGCTGATGCAGTAGCAGAAGTGTTCCATTTCCTCACGGTAGCCGCGACTGATGTCGCCCATGCCCTGACGAGCCGCGCCGGCAGCGGCTGACGGCGCTCCCGTTTCGTAAGAGTCAAGGACCGGTCCGCCTTCCTGGCTGCTGACGACCCAGATCCGCTGCTCCACGCCGCCAGGGCTTTCGCGACTGGCTTCCTTGTACAACAGCGCCTCCTTTTCGCCCTTCATCCACAGCGTACCGCGGCTGCCGAACACGGCTTCTCCGTACGGTTCCCAGCCGTTCGTATTGATGGACGAATAGGTGACAACAGCCTTATCGCGGTCGTTCTTTTCGTAGTGCTTTCCGGGGAACTCAAAGGTCACAAAGATCTGGTCATCGATATCCCGGTCGTCCTGCCATTTGTCTTCCGGGCCGACTCCTTCGATCCCGTAGAAGTTCTTCCCGCCGAAGCCGTTGACCGCAATTGGATGAACCTTGCCGAGGAAGATGCTGGCCGCGTCCATCTGATGACTTCCCAGTTCCGCCATCAGGCCGCCACCGGTTTTGTCATACAGACGCCAGTCGACCAGTTGCCGGGCACTGTCATAGCCGAAGTCTTTCAACAAACCTTCCTTTTCGAGCTTCAGCAGATACTCATGGTCGCGTTTGGCGTATCCATCGTACGCCCATTTGCGCCACGCGTCGGCTTCCGGGAAACTGTTGTTGCGATGCCATTGTGCCCGGATGAACTTCAGGTCGCCCAGCAGTCCCAGCTTCGTCAGATGAGCGGCATTGTCATACAGCACGCTGTAGTGCCGCTGGTGGCCGACTGCCAGCAGCAGCCCTTTTTCTTCGGCCGTCCGAATCATCTTCTTGCAGTCTGTGATGTTCTGAGCCATGAGCTTTTCGCACAGGACGTGCAGTCCTGCATCCAGACATTCCAGAGCAATCGGAGCGTGTTGGTTCAGCGGGACGGCAATCACCACGGCTTCCAGTCCCAGTTCGTCTTTCGCCGCCAGCAGGTCACGATGATTGTCGAAGGTCCTGACGTCTGCGGCCTTGGCCTTGCCGAGCACCGTGTTCAAACCCCGGCGAGCAACCGGATGGCTGCCTGTGAACGTTCGCTTCAGATTGGCGGGACGCAGGTCGGCGATCGCAACAACATCCATGTAGTCGACCGGATGCTCGTTGATCAGCACGTTGCCTTCGTCGCCGACACCGATGAACGCCGTGCGAACGGGTTTGCCCTTCAGCTTTTCGTAGCCGAAGTAGAGTGCTCCGAGCCCCGTTCCGGCCGCAGCGGCTCCCGTAAGAAAATCGCGACGTGACACGCCGACCGATTCGTGGAAATTGTCCTTGCCGATCTGCTGTTGTTCGGGTGTGAGTAACATGTTCAGGACTCCTGTGATGTCAGGCGGTCATCGGCGACGAAGAGCCGCGGATTCAACAAGCAATTATACCAAACGGAATTATGTGGCCGAAATTATGTGGGCGTAGTTTGTCGCGTCACTGTGAACCGGCGAACGCTCGATCCCAACTCACACCTGACGGGAAAGCAGCACCGCAGTTCGCGTTTCGGCGGAACACGACTACGCTGCTTCCTTCGTGGTGCCGCGGGCTTTCGTTCCGCAGCAGCGAACGATGCGGTCGAGACCAAACCACTTGCCGGTGGGCAGGGCAGCCAGTCCCAGCAGCGCGAAGACTTCGATCAGATTCTTGTTGACGATAAAACTGTGCTCCGGCCCGGGGATCTCCGGCACACCCGGCCACGGCGGCATGGCCATGTAGAAATTAAACAGCATGAAGGCCGCCGCCACGGCTGCAAACCGAGTGAACAATCCCAGAATCAGCAGGGATCCCAGCACCGTCAGGCCGGCAATCGTCAGCGTGTCCGTGATCCGCAGCGGTGTCCACGGTTCGGGAACAGGCCCCATCGCCAGTTGCTCCGTCGTCAGAATTTCCTGAGCTTTCTCCTTCAGCTCAGCTTCCATCCCTTTGATTGGCGCGGTCAGTTCTGCTCGCAGCGATTGGATTTCCTGCCATGTATGGTCCAGATGATCCCATTGAAAACTGGTCTTTGCATTGGCGCGTTCACGTTCATAGGCCGCAAGCATTTCTTTGTACTGAGTCCGCTTGCCGAGCCGCTGCCATTCTTCGCTGCCGACGAGTTCCGGGTTGCCCTCCAAAGCTCCCTTCAGCTTGCGGCGGTAGCCCATGCCGCGTTTTTGTTGGTCGTAAAGCCTGTCGAGAGCCTGCAGAAAGGCTTTGGCATCGTCATCTGTTCGAGTCTCGACGAGTCGTTCCAACCTGAGCTTTTCTTCCGGCCGGAGAAATATGTCCGCATCAACGTACAGGCGACCTTCCTTTTCGTCGTACCAGACCACGCGATCGGACACGTTGAGTTTTTCGACGAGCTTATCCAGCTTTTCCGAGAACGTATTTCGGTCGCCGACTTTTCTTGTATTGCCGTCGACCAGCCGCTGCAGTGATGCGACCTGGCTGTCGCTGAGCTGATAGTGCGAAGCAAACCGGGCAGTCCAGTCGTCCCAGCGAGCGGACACGGTGTCGTAGTCCAGCCAGCCCAGGTCGTCGGGGTCTCCCGCTATCTCGCGAAACGTGCCGCGCATCGGGCCGACGGAATTTTTCAGGTAACCGGCCGATGTCCACGGACTCGGGGAACTCAGCGTGTCAATTTTCCACAGGCCTTCGTACAGCAAATGCCAGCCGATCGCCAGCCGCAGAACAACCAGCAGCACGACGGCCGCCAGCGGAAATCGACGAAAGTCGCTCACGTGTTGAATGCTCCAGGAAATTTATCAGGGACAATCTCGCCGGTGTGTTGGTCTCGTACGCGGCAACTGACCGCTGCAGTGTCGGTCGCAACGAATACGCAACGCGCTTGCCAGCTTCGGTGCCTTGCACCCGCTGACTGGACAAGCATCCTGCCGCTCCCGAATGAACAGTCACTCAGGATCCACCTGCTGTTCATCCCAGAAGATCTGGTCCGGCGGGATTCCAACGACAGTCGGCCTGACTCGTTTGCCACCCCTCGGAAACGGAATCAGCACAGCGGCGACATTGTGCAGATTCTGGCAGCACTTCACAGCGTTTTCGACTCCCAGCACGAAAAACGCTGTGGAAACCGCATCCGCCACAGCGGCCGAATCGGCCAGTACCGTCACCGACAGCATCCCTTCCACAGGCCAGCCGGTGCGAGGATCCAGAATGTGGCCGTACCGTTTGCCTTCATGGCGGAAGAACTGAATGTTGGAACCGCTCGTGGACATCGCCTGGTCTTTCAACATCAGAGTTCCCAGTCGTTGTTTCGTGAACAGCGGATTCCCGATGCCAACCGGCCATCCCGGCAGGTCGTTGTGTTCGCCACGGGCCACGAGACTGCTGTGTCCTCCGTGCAGCAGGAACGACTCCGGGCCGCCTTCATTCTTCAGCAGCCAGTCGGCCGCTTCATCCAGAGCGTACCCCTTGCCGACCGCGCCGGGATCAAGCTGCACGCCCGGAACTTCGAACCGGACCGATGTCGTTTCATCGTCAAGCCGAATATGCCGCGTGCCGGATTGTTCCACCGCCGCGACGATTTCCTCTTCCGTCGGAATGCGGTGTTCTGCACGGCACTGCCGCCAGAGCCTGATCTGGGCTCCCGCCGCGATATCAAACGCTCCGTCAGTTTGCTCGAACAGTTCCACCGACCGCTGCAGCAACTCAAAGAATGGCCGCCGAATGTGAACTCCCTCCGTCGCTGCCGTCCGGTTCACGAATGAGATTTCGCTGTCCGGCCGGTAGACGCTCAGCCAGCTTTCGATGTCGTGAACCATCTCCAGCACATCACCCGCCGGTTGAACATGCGGATGCGCCCCCGGGTTCATGACGACAGCGAAATCGCACGCCATCGCGCGAGTCGCCAGGCGAATCGTTCCGCCAGCGACCGGCAGACCCCGGTCGTCGACCGCCGCCGCCGCCACATCGCCCGCGCGCGGTGCGACACGTCCGAGAAAATCACGTCGTGTTGATGCACTGTCTGCCATCAGGTTACCGGCATTTCCTCTCACCGGGTTTGTCCCGGTGGATCAATGCTTCTGCACTACTTATTACGCCCCGGTTTCGTCATCCATGCCCGCAGCCGCCCTCGCGATGCGTCCAGCAGCACGGCGGCAACAATCACGCTTCCGGTGATCATACCCTTTGTGCCTTCGCGAACACCCAAATGAGCCAGCCCGGCCTGCAGCACAGCGATGATCAGCACTCCGAAGAACGTATTGATTATCGATCCACGTCCGCCCATCAGACTCGTGCCGCCGATCACCGCTGCCGCAATCGCTGACAGTTCGAAACCGATTGCCGCGTTGGAATCCGCTGACGCCAGCCGCGACGTTTCGATCACCCCGGCGACTCCCGCCAGCGATCCGCAGACAACAAATGCCGCAATCCGAGTCCAGCGCGGATCGATGCCGCTGTACTTGACGACGGTTTCGTTGAACCCGATCGCCGTGCAGTAGCGGCCGAACAAAGTTCGACGCAGCACGATCTGCGCGCTCAACGCAATCACGCTGCCGACGGAAAGATCGATCCCGCCGGTGATCAACACAAACGTCATTCCCACGGCCACCATCGTCAGCGCGGGAACCTGATTGACGAGCGTCGTCAATGTCGCCAGCGTGAGGAACCGGTCACTGCGACTGCCGAAGACGGCTGCGAGCGCCAGCAGCACCAGCAGCATGCCGAGGTACTCGCCCGCCATCGCAACGAATGTTCGAAGTGTGGAGTTCGGCGATGGCCATTGGGAATCTTTCGAAGGCAATTCAACCACCTTCACGTTTCCATGCCAGCGAGTGTCGTCGACGAAAGAAGGCGACGATACCCACTGCGGGCAGCGAGAATGCGACGGCCAGCGGAACACACAGATGGAGTTGAGCGTAGTGCCAGTCGCGAACGATTCCCGCCAGGACATCACCGGCGAACGTTCCGAAGAAGCATGCGGTCGTTGCCAGCAACGATCCTCTCGACCAGATACTCGCAACGATAGACAGCGCACTGGCCCCGAACAGCATCGGCCATGCGCCAATGGCGGTGCCCAGAACGACCTCATCCACGAACGTGTACGCCATGCACGCGACCACCGCGGCAGCCATGAAGACGGCAGCAATCTGCCACCGAGCCTCAGCGGGCTTCGCAGAAATGTCATCCGCCGCCGGCTCTTCCGAGGCAGGCGGCTGATAGGGGTTGAACGGTTCCATCAGCACTCTAGTCCGGATTATTCACGGTGACCGAGGAAAGGGAACTCCCTCCGGGGACAAGTTGCCACGACAACAGACATTCCACGCTTCCGCTCGGTGCCTGTCCACTTTCCCGCGCGCACTGTCGGCCACGGGTTAAACGAGTTTCTCCACATCGTCCCGCGACGGCATTCCCGGCTGAGCACCCTCGCGAGTCGCCGCGACGGCTCCGGCTGCGCAGGCGAAACGGACAGCATCGCGAAAGTCGCAGTCTTCTGCCAGCTTCACTCCCAGCGCCGCCGCAAACGCGTCTCCCGCGGCCGTTGTGTCAACCGCGTCCACGCGAAAGCCAGCCACGAAACCGCATTCGCCGTACTCATCGCAGAAAACAGCGCCCTGATCGCCAAGCGTCACGATCGCTCGTTTCGCTCCCGCATCTCGCAACCGCATCGCCGCCTGCTCGGCGGTTGTTCGGGAAGTGACCTCAACGCCGGTGAGCAGCGAGGCTTCCGATTCGTTCGGGCAGACCACATCCACCTGCAGCAGCTCCGGCGGAAAGTCAGTCACGGCGGGGGCCGGATCGAGAATCGTCAGCACGCCGAGTCGCTTCGCCAGATCGATCGCTGCCAGCACCGCGTCCAGAGGAATCTCCAGTTGCAGCAGCACAACGTTGGCAGTGGCGAACAACGATTCTGCAGCGCGAACGTCGTCCGGAGTCAGGCGACCGTTTGCTCCGGGAACAACGGTGATGCAATTCTGCCCGATGTCTTCGACTCCGATGACTGCGATGCCGCTGGATGAATCTACGGTCGACCTCACGGCGCTGACGTCGATAGCTTCCGTCTGCAGCCCGCCAAGCAACGTTGAAGCAAACGCGTCGCTGCCGACTCGTCCAATCATCGCCACGCGCGCACCCAGCCGAGCGGCCCCGACGGCCTGGTTCGCTCCCTTGCCACCGGGAATTTCACTGAAGCTGCGGCCGATCAGAGTCTCCCCCGGTCGCGGCAACCGAACCGAACGGACAACCAGGTCCATGTTGATCGAACCGACGACAAGAATGTTGCGACGTGGATTCATTGATTCGGATGATCCTCCAACCTTCGATTGCGCCGCCTCCGCCGCTGTTCCGGCGAGCATCGCGACGATAGTTCGCTTTCGGTCGGCTGCCGTGCCCGGCCTGCAGCCACCAGGTTGAACGGGCTGGCATATCGACCGAACGGTGAGTGCGACGCAGCGGCGACAGGCTCATGCGTCGTCGCACGGCGCCTGACACCGAGGAAATGACTGCTCCGCGGACGGCGTTGCTTCTTTACTCATCTCGAATTCGACAGTCACGCTTGCCTCAATCCTGATGTGCCCAGGTGCAATGGGTGCGTCGGTCGATTCGGGGCGATCCTGCCGGCGAATCACTCTGGTTTGCCTTCCGACGCCGCTTCACTTTCAACCCAAAGCTGGTGTGACGTTAAACGCCTGCCGGAACGGTGTCAGATTGTCAGGTCCGTATCCGGAGTGGTGGATGGCAAACGCGATCACGCTGAAAGCCTGTCTTCGCTTCTCAATTTCCTCGCGGTAGAGTGCGGCGATGCGAGTGGTGGAATTCATGAACGCACCACATCCGGAGGCGCCCAGCACAGCGTGTCGGATACCGTGGTCCATGACCGTATCCCGTTGTGCGGCAATCCGTCGGCGGGCATTCGACTCCGAGAAATCGGAACCGTCGCGCAAATCCTGAGCAGCGGCTCTCAACTCAAAAAACGGAAACACATCCCCGTTGGGCAGCCACGGATAGCCGAGATCGGAGCGAGAACGGTCCTCCGGTCCGCGAATGCAGACGCGCGAATTTTCGGAATCGAGATACACCCTGCCATTTTCCGCCGACAACAGTGATGTCATATGTGCGTGATACTGGTCATGCTCCGCGTCGTACTCTTCCGGGCCAACGTAGAAGTGGCAATCTGTCCGGCGAAAGTCTTCCCTCCTGCCGCTTTGAGCAGCAACCGTTCTTTGGTGCCTTCCTGTCCACTTCCGGAAGTCGAGGCACCATACAAGAGGGTTCCGCCGGAAAACAGGCCGGAATGTAGCACTGTCAGTCTGCGGCGATCACCGTGCGAAGACCTGCCTGGCCCGCGCCCTGTGCGTCCTGGAAACTGCGTTCGCTGGAGTGTGAACGAACTTCTGGCGTGGCTCAGCGCAGGGTGCCCACACCGCGAACACCGGGAAGCGAGCGAGCCGTTCGTCTGACCGACTGATTGCCTTTGGCTGGACGGAAACCGGCAAATACGTCGCCGCCGTGTTCGAGTTCCTCGACGACATGACGATTTTTCCCGTGACTGCATTCGAGATTCAGGATTGAGGAAATGCCCACTCCCAGGACAAGACGCATTCGTCGAGCGCTGACGGCAACGGAGCAAGCGAGCTTGAATCGCTCGCGGAAAGCTGCCGAAGACGATCGAGCGGAAATCGTGGCTCGCGGACATGCGGTCAAGGCCGAGCTGGAAGACTTAACGCGGACGGCTCGGCAGATGCTCCGCAGTGAACGAGAAGCACAGGGGCTAAGTCTGGCCGACATGCGCGAACGAACAGGGTTCACGCGCGCGGGCCTGTGCCGTTTTGAAAACGACGAGGACGCGAACCCGACTTTGAAGACGCTGGCTCGATATGCCGCGGCGCTGGGCAAGCGGGTGAAGATTGAATTGACCGACTGACACGGCCAGCGTGCCGACTATCTGTTATCGATTATGCGATGGCCGGGACTCGCAACCGTGCCGTCTGTGCGATGGTTTGCGAGAAAGGCTCAATGACATGGCGAGCATCGTCACTATCTGAAAGTGACCGATGAACGCTTCGAACAGGCCACAACGGCAAAGCCTTCGGAAGGGTCATCCAATGCCGCGCAGCGCGCTGCAAATGCGCTGCAGAATGTGGCTGCAACGGGCTACGAGGCGTTGCATGGCGATTTGGGCACTCGGGCCGTAAGTCGTTTGCCTGCAACAAAAAACGCCCGCTTGCAGCGCTCTGCAATGGGCGTTCAGTGGACGATACTGGACTCGAACCAGTGACCTCCACGATGTCAACGTGGCGCTCTAACCAAACTGAGCTAATCGTCCGATGCTGGGAAACTTACTGTTCCGGACATGGGAATTCAACTGCGGCCGAAGCGGAATTTTTGCGCCGCCTGACGGCGATATGGCAACTCGGCCGGTGGCCGAAAACGGGTTTGTCGGCTAATCTCTGCCCTGCAGATTGCTGACACACCAAACATGCCTGGAGTTCGCCGGATGCTGGCTGGTCAATTTACGTCGCGCCGTATTGTCGACTTTGTGGATGTTGAAGAACCGGCGCTGCCGCCGCGGGACCCGGCTCGCAATGGCGACGGTGCACAGATTGTTTTTCAGCCCGAACTGACATGCCTGTGCGGCTCCGATCTGCCCTTCTTTGACGGTGAGTTCGAAGGGCATCCCATCGAATATCCTCAGCCGCCAGGCATGTCGCTGCACGAGATGGTCGGCACCGTCGTTGATACGAACGGAGACCGCTGGAAGCCGGGAACGCGCGTGCTGGCGGTCCCGATGGGTCAGCGAGGGCTGTACGAGCGCTATGTCCTGTCGGAACGGCGCGCGGTCGCTCTCGATGAGCGACTGCCGGACGAAATCGCTCTGCTGGCTCAGCCGTTTGGCACCGTGGTGTGGGCGCTGAAGAAACTGCCGAACATGATCGACCGCGATGTCGCTGTCCTGGGAGCCGGGCCGATCGGACAGATGTTCATCGCGGGGCTGCGGAACCTGGGGGCTCGCAGGATTATCGCCGTTGATCCCGTGGCGGATCGAGCTGACTTCGCCCAGAAGATGGGAGCGACCGACGCCGTCAGTTCCACGGGCCGCGACGCTGCTGGGCAGGTTCGAAGCATTCTCGGCGGACAGTTGCCGGACGTCGTCGTCGAAGCCGTCGGGCACAAGGCTCACGCGTTTGACGACGCGGTCCTGCTGACAAAGGAACACGGCGACGTGCTGTTCTTCGGAGTCCCTCCGGCAACGGTTAGCGGCATCGATCTGAAGGCCGCAATGCTGAAGAACCTGAGAATCCTGACGAGTCTGCATCCCGACTTCGAACGCACGTTTCCTCTGGCGATGCAGTGGCTGGCCGAGAAGCGAGTTGACCTGTCTCCGCTGCTGACTCACCGATTCGCTCTGGCCGAACTGCAACAGGCATTTGACCTGTTTCGCGACCGACGCGAAGGGGCTCTTAAGGTGCTGGTGGAATTTCCGGCGCTGCATCGTTAGCGAGCCGGGTGCATCGATCGGCCTGAACGGAAAAAGTTTGTGTGTGGACCATCCCCGATGACTTCGATCGATCGGTGGCAGCCGATCTCGTGGACCGGGCCGCCGGGATGTGGGCGAACTCTGCCAACCACGTCCAGCCGGCTGCCGGCGCACACGTGTTGTCAGCGCCGCAGGTCACGCTGACGTTTCCGCACGTCGCACCGCTACAGTTTCAGCAATGGCTGGGCTCGCGGCTGGTGTTCTGGCCGGATGGAGTCTGCGATCTCAAACGCGTCGCGCTGGTTTCATCGCGGCTGGGTTTGCGGCACGACCGATACTCATGGTGGTACGACTTACTGCGCACAGCGGTCCTGCGTGTCGGCGACGGGGAGTGTCTGTGCTCGGTGGCGGGGACGACGGCGTTCTCGCCGGCAATGCGCGCGGCGGAGTTATTCGGGCTGCCGTCGCTGCGGCTGGAAACGGTGGACACCGACGAATGTTCTCGCGATGAACTGACCGAATGGCTATTGCACATCCATCGGAAGGAAGTCTGCCGCAGCGCCACGAACGCAGCCGACCTCGCGGCTCCTGTCTGGCGAGCGTTCGTGTCGCCGCGGCTTGTCTTGCTTCAGACGGGTGACTCAGGGGGCTCCGACGGGTCTCTGAATCCATCGGAGCAGCAGCGTGGAAAGGACTCGACGGATTCGCAGCCCCATCGTCCATCGGAGACGCGTGATGGAAAGTCAGCAGCCGCTCGTGATCGCGCGTTGGTTCTGGCGGGACAGCGGACGTATGTGCTGTCGTGTCGAGCCGGCGGGAACGTCGAAACTCTGATCCGCCGGAAGCTGGACCGGCAGCCCGATGACGGCTCGCTGACGCTGGTCGCGTCGTCTCCGGAACTCTCGTCTTCAATGGTTACATCGCTCACGGAAAGCGGAGCCGTGCCGTGGATCGTCAGCGGACTGTCGATGCCCGATGATGCGCAAGTGGATTCGGCAACGGATGGCGACTTTCTCAGCCGCGTCAATACCTCGGCGACTTCTCACGGGCCGCTCGAAGCGCCGGAGCAGTGGCTGCTGCACTGGACTCGCCCGCGTTTCGGGCCGTGGCCGGAACAGGACGCGACCGAATTTCTCGACGAACTCATTCTGGGGTGCGAAAGCGCCAACCGGTCGGCTCTGGCAGCGCTGCTGCGAATCGCGGCGAC
>CAZHET010000078.1:0-17692 GCA_964531585.1 uncultured Planctomycetaceae bacterium
CCCGTCACCCAACTCGTAAACAGACAAACCCGAAACGCGTGAATAATCCGGGCTAACCGTCGGCTCGTGACGCAGGAATCTTATTCTGCGGACGCGATCAGGTCCGATGGGCCCGCGTCAGAATCCGGACAAGCCTGCCAATCGCTGCGATCATGCGTCCCTCATTCGACGCCGTTTGCGCGAGCGGTTTCGCTGGCTCGCCATGCGGCCTGGTATTCCAGAAAGCCATCGCGCGCAGCGGGAACGGCATCGCGCAGAGCCGCGCGTGCTGCCGCGTCCGTCAATGAACCGCCGGCCTTGTGAAAGAAGTCGGCCGCGTGCGCAGCAACGGCGGTATCGTAGTCCGCCAGCGATTTCAGCAGCCTCGTCAGGTCGCCGTCCGCCGCGTCCCACAGCCGGCGCGCGTATTCGCGAGCAGCAGTCTTTGATCCGTCGCCGTCGACATCCAGCCAGACGGCTCCGCTGCAACCGATCACCTGCGCCTGCCATGCCGGTGACGTCGGCTGGTACGGCTTCGCGGTCTTCCAGTACGGCGCGTCGATGCCGGGGCCGCGAGCGATCGCGACCAGACAGACGTCGTGCCGCGGTCGAGGAATCAACCAGTGGCCCTCCCACTTCACACCGCCAGGCCTGCGCTCGGAAATGATTGAGTCGAATGACTCGTGGGATTGTTTCAGAATCTCTGTTTCGCGGATCTTCCGGCCGTTCGCGTACAGTTCCACTCGTTCGGCATCGACCCAGTGCGGTCCGAGTACCTTCGCGGCAACGCGTACAACGTCGCCTTCGACGGCAACGACGTCTCCTGATCCGACACCCTGAATCGTGAGTTCCGCCAGCAGCCCGTAGCTGACCATGACTCGTCCGCGCCGCAGGCTTTCGACGGCTTCCGTGACATCGATATTGCCGGGGTCACTGTCATCGCAACGAATGTACGTTCGCCCCTGGCCGACGAAATGCCGGCCGACGTCGTGCGAATCGCTGGCACCAATCGGCGTTACCGAAACGCCGCGGTTCAGCAGTTCCATCCAGTCGTGAAACAACTGCATCACGTCCGTCTGAGTCGCTCCCGAATTGATGACTTCCATGGCGTTGAATCCCGCAGGCCAGCCGTCCAGTGATTCGGCCACGACGCTGTTAAATCGCTTCGCCCCGAACGGACGCACTCCGCTGTGAAGATCGCGAGCGTGGTTCAGGACGATGACAGGGGCACTGGTTTCGCGGTCGATCTCACAGAAGATCGCTTCCCAGTCTGTCAGTCGATGGTCGGGCACACCGGCTTCGGCAGACACCGGAAATACGTTGAAATGCCCGACGGGAGTGGTGACTTCATTGCCGATCACGGGCGTGAAATACCGGCGGACGCCGACTTCCCGAGCAAACGGATCGTGATCGATCTGCACGTTGTGATCCGTCGCGATCGGCAGTTCGATGCCTTCGGCGGCCATCGTCACCATGCGTTCCAGAACCGTCGCATCGCCGTGTCCCGAATGAGTCAGCGAATGAACGTGTGTGTCGCAGGCCACGTACCCGTCGGTGGGAACTTCGCGGCGAATCGTCAACGTCTTCGGCAGAGTCTCACCCGCTCGAACCGTCGCGGCGATTGCGTCCAGCGAGTATTCAAAACCACGCCCGGCGTAGATCGTGTACGTTCCCGCTGACACACCGAATTTCGCCTTTCCCGTCGCCGTGAACACAATCCCGGGCCGAACGGCCAGTTGCGGATCGGCTGGCGCAGCAACGGACTGCAGTGCTCCGTTTTCGTTCACGATCGTGATGCGAGCCGGCATCGGTTCACCGCTGTCGGCGTCCAGAACTGTCACGTCGATCGTCGCAGCCGAAAGTACGTCGCGAACCGGCAGAGGCGTCAGCGTGATTTCGCCGACACGAATGTCGTCCGGCGTCGAATGCCCGTTTCCGGGGGCAGCGACGACAAGTTCGTTCTTCCCCGCGCGAAGAGTTCCGGCACTGACGGCGAAGCAGACGAGCATGTCGTTTTCGTCGCGATGCAGCTTGCCGACGTCCGTGTCATTCAGCCGAACGGACCAATCCTGCTTGACGTCCTGTTGTCGCAGGCTCAGCGTCCATTCCGTTTCATTGGCCGTTGAGTCAAACGAAATGTCGAGCCGTTGTCCGTCCGGCATCTCCGGAAATTCATCCCATTCGCGCGGCCCGTCGGCGCGCAAATGTTGCAACTCCGGAAGCAGAACCCGCGGCGGATCAGCGGCAAGAGCGTTTAAGGCCAGCAGGACGAGTGCAATCGGAATTAGAAGCAGGGCCATCAGTTCTGCCCGGTTAAAAAGAAATTCTGGTGAACGGACGATGGACAGTCGAGCCGAGTGGAACACTGCAGGCCTCGGTCAATTCGGACGAGTTGCGGCAGGCTGTGACTCATCGCGAGCCGCGAGGCTGCACCGCGAATCAAAGCGGACGATCTCTTCCGTGAACTGGTTGATGAGTTTGCGCATTGAACGCAGTGTTAATTCGCGGACTTGTTCGTCCAGGCAGTTGTCCTGCTTTTTCTTTTCATAAAGCCGCTCCAGTGCGCGGAGCTTGACAATCGTATTTTCGCGCTGTCGGTGGTTCTCTATTCCCATAGTCGTATCTCCACCATTCCCTTTCGGACGAATTCGCGGTCAGTCGCGAAGGTCTGTTGCGTCAACTCCCCGAAGTACTCGGGGTCCGCCAACTGCAGTCCCACAAACGGAATGCCATCCTCCAATTCAGCCTGAATTCCGATATCAATTGATTGCCCCGGCTCAATTAGGATCGTGCGGAAAATAAGTGTCTGACCCCAATTGTGCGAAGCACCCGAAGGGCCGGTTCCCGGCAATTGGGGTCAGACACTTTTTTTCCGCTCATTGCTTAACAGCACGCAATCCACGTCATTCGGCTCCAGTATATCCGTGACGAAGCTGCCGTTGACGACAATCCGACGAATCCCGGCGGATCGGGCCAGATCAACCAGCCAGACCAGCGATTCCATCTGGGCACGCCGCACTTCCGACTCCAGCCCAAACCGGTCGCGGATCTCGTCCAGCGTCGCCAGGTGAATGCCCGGTGGCAGGTATCCGTTGTCATAAAACGCTGGAATCATTTCGAATATCCCGAAGACAACCACGTGTCGGGATTCGCGGTGTCACGGTTACCTTCGCCCCGCAGTTGCCGACACGTCATGCCCCAGAGCCGCGCGGTTGTCGTGAGTCGCCTGTTGAATCTGTTCCGGTGATTCAAACGGAAGGTATTGTGCTCGCATCACCATCCGGTACAGCCGGCCGACTTCGTAGTTCGGTATGAACCACTGAAAATCCCAGGCGGGATTTCCGTCGCCGCCACCTGATGGCGATTGAGACAGCCGAATCTGATCTTCCGGTCGAAACATCTGCACGAAGGCCATGCCGCGACTGATTCCGTAGTACCACGGTTCGGCATAAACGGAGCGCGACCGATTGAAGACCAGCGTCAGCGGAAAATCATCGTCGTGAACGAACTTCCGGTCGTCGCTTGCGGAAACGTGAGTCGACAGGACGCCGTGTTCCGGTGTCACTCCGCGAACCCACTGAGTTGCGGAATCCTCGCCAGCGGCGCGGCCTCGAAAGTGAATATCCAGTGACTCCGGCTGATGAATGTAGCTGGCCCAGAACAGGCCGATGTAGCCGTGGCGAAACGTTCTCGCGCGAGGAATACATTCCAGTGTCATCTCAATCGTGCCATCGTCCAGCATGTGGTATCGCAGCACGCTTTCCAGCTTCCATGTTGGCGTCGGAGCCTGGTACAGTTCGGCGGTATGAGCGTCGATTACGCGAAGTTCCATCGGAGCTTTTCGCGGTTCGAACAAAATGTCGCGGTCCTGAGTCGTCCCGTCATGAATGTGTTCGAAGTTGAGTCCCGCATAGCTGGGCACGAACAGATTGTTGCCGCCGCGTGTGTGAGTCAGCCGGGCGACTCCGCTGTATCCCGCCCGATGGCCCGCCAGTACGTCGTCATCCACGGCTCGGTTGTCAACGATGACCGCCGTCACGTCGCCTCGAGCCAAAACGTGATATCCGGTTTTCGGCACCGTGTAGGAGATTGTTGAGTCACCGAGCGTTGTCGTCGAATTGTCCGCCAATGCGATCGTGTGACCGCTCGCGTGCTGCGCGATGAATTCGACGATCGGTGTCGAATCTTCCAGCCCATGCGGATGATGCCCGATTCCCGGCTTGGTGATCAGTTCGATTGTTCCGCCGAATTCGCGATAACGATCCGCGATGATGCCCGTGTTTTCCTCCCACGGCACGACTTCGTCGGCATCGCCGTAAACGTGCAGCAGCGGCACACCGGCTTCGGCCAGCGGTTTCAGGTTGTCCACCGGATTTCGGTCGTAGGCCAGGGCTTCGGCTTCATTGCGGAAGCCGTAGGTTTCCACGACAAGCTGCCAGTCGCGCGGACTGCCCTTTCCTTCTCCTTTGCCGCCGGGCCAGCTTTTGAAGTCGCACACCGGAGCGTCGCCATAGATGCAGGCAACCTTGTCGGGATTCGCGGCTGCCCAGTTGTAGCAGTACAGCCCGCCGCGACTCAGACCGACCAGCGCGGCCTTCCTTGCGAAGCCGTACTTCTGCGTCAGCTCGTTGTAGAACGCGTTCCAGTGTTCCACCGCGCGCGGGCTGCCGAGCATGTCGGGGACGCTCATGTAAACGATGTGGAATCCCCGGCTCAGCAGCGCGATGTCCGGAGCCGGCTTGTGACCGAAGAACTCGCCGTGCCAGACCCACGGTCTTCCCGGAGCCGGCGCCTTCGGTTCGACGACCAGCACCTGCCTGCCGTCAACTGCGAAGTCATGCCGAACGTAGCCATTCCAGTCACTTTGTTCGCCGGGAAACGGCGGCGGCTCTGACGCGTTCGCGGCCAGGTTCAGCATAGAAGCCACGGACAGGCTCGCGATGGCGACAAAGGAGCGGCGCAGCGACGGTGATCGTTTCATTTCATTCCCTCCAGGTGAGCGGCCAGGCGCTAGCCGCCGGTTATTCCCGGCGATTTTCCATGCAGACACCGGCGGCTAGCGCCGTGCCGCTCACGAAGTGAGTGCCATTGGGCCAGCGCCTGGCCGCTCACTTCAGCGTAAATTCTGTGTATGATCCAATGAGCCATCCAACCTGGCACAATCCCGCCAGGGACCGGTAGTATCACGGACAGAACGCGACTGCGAAAGCCGCCGCGACTTCACTCCGTTCTTCCAGCGAGAACTGCACCATGCCCATCCTTTTCCGTCTTCTCGCCGTCTTTCCGCTACTTTGTTTGGTGACCACCAGTCGCGCCGCTGAGCCGCAGCGGCTGCGAGTTCTTTCCTACAACATTCATCACGCCGAAGGTGTTGACGGGAAGCTGGACGTGCAGCGCATCGCGAACGTCATTCTGTCCGCGAAGCCCGATCTGGTTGCTCTGCAGGAAGTCGACAACAACGCGACTCGCACCGGTTCCGTCGATCAGCCGGCCGAGCTGGCTCGAATGACCGGAATGCAGGTGGCGTTCGGAGCCAACATCGAACTGCAGGGCGGTCACTACGGCAACGCGGTGCTGTCGCGGTTCCCGATCGCAGGTCACCGAAATCATCTGCTGCCGAATCTCGACAACGGCGAACAGCGGGGGGTGCTGATCGCCGACATCGAACTGCCGGGGCAGCCTCAGCCGTTGCGATTCTTGGCCACTCATCTGGATCATCGCCGAAGTGCCGCGGAACGAATCGCGTCCGCGGAAGCCATTAACGCACTCGCGACCGAACATCCCGAAACTGCGACTCTGCTGGCCGGCGATCTGAACGACACGCCGGACAGCGAAACTCTGCGCACGTTTGGACAACAATGGGCCAGTGTGAACCAGCAGCCGTTGCCGACAATTCCTGTCGGCGAACCATCGCGCCAGATTGACTTCATCCTGCATCGTCCGTCCGAACGCTGGAACGTCATTGACACGCAGGTTCTGGAGGAAGCCGTCGCGTCAGATCACCGAGCCATCTTCGCGGAACTGGAGCTTCTGCCAGTCGAAACCGCGAAGCGACAGTCAGAAATTCGTGACGCGGCCGAGAAGGCGCTGAGTCTGCTGAACGAAGCGGCGGCGGGTTCGGCTCGCCACCGGGAATGCTTCACCTGTCACAGCCAGGCACTTCCCGTGTTCGCGATGCACGAAGCTCGTCGCCGAGGCATTCGTATCGATGAAGAAAACTTCGCTCGCCAGATTGAGCATACGCACGCACATCTCGAACGCGGCCGCGAGAATTACAAAGCCGGCAAAGGCCAGGGCGGAGGTGTGGACACGGCCGGGTACGCTCTGTGGACGCTGGAAGACGGCGACGTCAAACCCGACGATACCACGGCGGCCGTGATTCAGTGGCTGCTGACGAAACAGCAGGACGACGGCCGCTGGAAGACCACCAGCAACCGGCCTCCGTCCGAAAGCAGCGACTTCACCGCTACGTATCTGGCTCTGCGAGCACTGACAGTGTTTGGGAACGACGCACAACGCGATGACGTCGATGCGGCGATCGAGTCCGTGGCCGCGTGGCTAAAGAACGCGGAACCCTCCGACACCGAAGAACGAGTCTTCCAACTGCTCGCTCTGACGTACGTTGACGATGAGGGAACCGACACGGCAGCCGCAGCCGCGGAACTCGCGAAGTCCCAGCACGAAAGCGGCGGCTGGTCGCAGTTGCCGTCGATGACTCCCGACGCCTACGCCACGGGAACGGCGCTGTACGCTCTGCGCGAAGCGGGCCTGAAAACGTCCGACGCTGTCTGGCAGCGCGGCCTGAATTTTCTGCTGTCGACGCAGCTCGAAGACGGATCGTGGTACGTGAAGAGCCGCAGCAATCCGTTTCAGACGTATTTCGAAACCGGGTTTCCTCACGGCACCGATCAGTTCATTTCCACAACAGCAACCGGCTGGGCAACGCTGGCACTGTTGAACTCGTTGCCCGAAGCGACGGCTGAACCGTATGAGACTCTGCCCGGCACGAAACCCATCGAATGGCCGGAAGAAGACCTGTCAGGCCGCCTGATGGACGGAGCACACCGGTTCGTTGAATCGCAAATTGAAAAGACAAACCGCGAACGTCGCAGTCGTGAAAGCGTCGCGTCGCCGGATGAGCTGCGAACCAGGTTGAATACGATTCTGGGAGTCGTGGAAAAACGTCACCCGCCGCGTATGGAACGCTTCGGGACGACCGATGATCCCGCCGTCGTTGCGGAAACGGCTCGCTACCGCATCACGCAGGTGCGCTGGCCGGTGCTCGGGCGAATTGTCGGCGAAGGCCTGCTGATTGAACAGAAAGGCGACTCCGTTGGGAACGTCATTGTGATTCCGGACGCGGATCAGACACCCGAAGAACTCTGCGGCCTGCTGCCGGTGGATGGTGCGAAACGCCCGACGGCACTGCCGTTCGCCGACAACGGATTCAACGTGTTGATTCCGTCAATCGTCAGTCGCGGAAAGCTGCCGACGAATGACGACCGACTGCAGCGAGCGGACTTCACGGATCGCGAATGGATTTACCGCCAGGCGTTTCACATGGGTCGGCACGTGATCGGCTACGACATTCAGCGAATCCTCGCGAGCGTCGACTGGCTGGAATCGCTGCGTACCGAAACGTCGCCGAAGAGCATCGGCATCGCGGGTTACGGCGAAGGCGGCCTGATCGCGCTGCACGCGGCCGCGATCGATCCGCGCATCGACGCGGCACTCGTCAGCGGCTACTTCACGAGCAGCGATTTCTGGTCCGAACCGATCTACCGCAACGTGTGGTCGCGACTGAAGGACTTCGGCAACGCGGAAGTCGCAGCGCTGGTCGCACCACGAAAACTGGTCATCGAATTCAGCGAATTCCCGACCGTCACGAGGCACAAGGGCGATGTGGCGAATCCCACGTTCAGCGACGTGAAGGCCGAATTCGATCGGATTCCCGGCGACCACGCGACGCTGGTGTCCGGTGACGACAATTCACCGACGCAACCGTTCAGCAACGATGCTCGCGAGAAATTTTTCGGCGCGCTGGGAGTTGAAACGCTTGCTGCCGATTCATCGGAACCGGTCCCGGCGACCGACGCGGACGCCGCGCGTTCACGAGCAAACGACCGTCGGCAGCGAACCTGGCAGGAACTGGAAGACCACGTCCAGACGCTGGTGCGAGCATCCGAACACGTGCGTGACGACTTCTTTCCGTACACCGCGATGCCCGAACTTCGCGAAGGTCGCTGGACGACGGAAAAGACTCACGCAACCTGCGACGCGGACGAATTCATCGCAGCCGCGAAACCGTTCCGCGAGACGTTTCACAAAGGAGCAATGGGCCAATTCCATGCCGAACTGCTGCCTCCCAACGCGCGCACTCGGAAGGTCGCGGAAACGGATTCATGGACCGCCTACGACGTTGTGGTGGACGTCCACGACGACCTGTTTGCGTGGGGTGTTCTGGTGGTGCCGAAGGATCTGCAACCCGGCGAAAAACGACCGGTCGTCGTCTGCCAGCACGGACGGAACGGAGTTCCTCGCGACACAATCGACGGAGACAATTCCGCCTACAACAACTTCGCCGCGGAACTGGCCGAGCGCGGATTCATCACGTTCGCTCCTCACAACCTGTATCGCGGCGAAGACCGCTACCGCTGGCTGGATCGTAAAGCGAACACGATCGGCTGCAGTCTGTTTTCATTCATCATTTCGCAGCACGATCAGATTCTGAACTGGCTGGATTCACTGCCATTCGTCGACGGCAACCGCATCGCGTTCTACGGTCTCAGCTACGGTGGCGAAACGGCCGTGCGAGTTCCAACGATTCTGGAAAAGTACTGCCTGTCGATTTGCTCAGGCGACTTCAACCAGTGGACTCGCAAAGTTGCGGCGACCGATCAGCCGTTCAGTTTCATGAACACGATCGAATGGGAAATGCCGTACTGGAGTCTGGGTCACACGTTCGACTACGCGGAGATGACGTACCTGATGTTCCCGCGTCCGTTCATGGTCGAACGAGGCCACCACGACCGAGTCGGCCGCGACCAGTGGGTGGCACACGAATTCGCCAAAGTCCGCTGGCTGTACGCTCAGTTCGGAATGGCAGATCGCGTGAGCATCGAATACTTCCAGGGCGGCCACAGCATCAACGGCGCAGGCACGTTCGAGTTCCTGCACAAGCATCTGAACTGGCCGAAGCGGTGAACGGAAGTGATTGGCAGCCAAACTGCGCTACTGTCCAGGCTTTGTCGGCCTGCCGTGAATTCGAGGATCGTCCAGCTGACTGCTGGCCAGGCGGACGGCCACAATTAACGTTGCGAGTCGGAGCGAGAGAACCTCGCATGTGCCACCAAGCGTCCGCGAAGGGACTCTGACGCAGCGACTCGACAATGAGCGTGCCATGCCGTCATCGATTTCGAGACGGCTGACAGTCTCAAATGAGCACATCTGAAGTCGTAGATTTGTTTGCGAGTTCGCCGTACGAATCGGCGGATTCCCTGTTGCGTCAAACGGAGCCCCTTCGCCGAAACGCGGAACCCGAGAAACGTGATTCCTCCTGTTGTCGGGCTCAAGTGAGTCTTGGTCCCGTGCATACGCAACCGCCGTTGTTCCAGTCGTTCGGCAAGGCGATTCGACATATTCCACATCTGTGCTTTGGAATCTCCGAACAGCAGCAGGTCATCGGCATATCGGACATACCCGCCGACCTGCAGTTCCTGCCGGATAAAGTGGTCGATCGGATCCAGGTAAACGTTTGCGAAGAACTGGCTGGTCAGGTTACCGATAGGCAGGCCGCGGCACCGCAGAACAGCCAGCAGATCGTCGCCGGCAAACCAGAATGGAAGATTGCGTTGCCCGGGGACTGCCGCGCCAGATCTGAGAATCTCTTCTATCAGTGAACTGACTCGGTTGTCACGAATATGATGCCGCAATGTTGCCAGCAGAATCTCGTGATCAACACTCGGAAAGAATTTAACGATGTCGGTTTTCAGGCACCATTCGAATCGCCGTTGAAAATGCTGCGCACGTCGGATAGCACGAAGGGTCCCTTTTCCCTTGCGGCAGGCGTAGCTGTCGAAGATGAAGCGGCGTTCGAAGACCGGCTCCAGCACGGACACCAGTGCGTGATGGACGATCCGGTCCCGGAATGGAGCAGCGCTGATCATGCGCGGCTTCGGTTCCCGGATGTGAAAGTGATAATAGTTGCCATGCTGATACTCGCCTGACAACAGCTCCCGCTGCAGGACGAGCAGATTCTCTTCCCAGGCGAAGTCGAACTGGGTGGCTGGTTGGCGGTATCGCTTTCTTCTGCGGCACTTCCGGTAGCTGGCGACCAGATTGTCCCACGACACCACCTGCGGCCAGAGATTGCGGTAAGTGCGGGCCATTCGAATCACCTGGTGCAAGGGAAAGACGAATCGGGACGTTCGCAGTCGCTACCAGCCCCGATTCGCCAATGCGGCTTTGGCTTTGGCCGATGCGACGCGCGTCATGCTGACGGGCGGCACCACCAAAACGCAGGATACGGACCGTGTCATCCTCTTGTCACTGACCGATCGTGCGGGCCTCACCTGACGGTGAACTACAGAACCGGTATCGGGAACGAAAGATGATTGGGAAAGACACACTCACTCAGCAACCACACGAAACCCAATGTTGTTGTTCGTGTTGTCAGGGGTGTTGTTGTTGCGATTACCGGAACGAGCGTTGATACCGTTGTTGTTCCAGCCACCGCCCCGACGAACAACCGACGAGCCGGAGCCTATCGATCCGTCCCCTTCAGCCAGGCCCCCAACAGGCGACCCAGTTGATCGAAGTAGTCTGCCGCGTGCTTGATTTGATGTCCACCGAGTAAGTTTAGATCGTAGCTGTAACGCAGCAGTGACCGCAGACACACGAGTTTTCCATCGGCCAGCATCAGGTAGTCACGGCGATGAGCACCACGCATCTGGTTGGCCATCAGAATCAGCTCTTCAAACTCAAAAGCCAGTGATTCAAGGCGCACGGTATAGCTGTGTCGCAGGTTTTTGGGGAATCGCTGCGTGTGTCGCAGCAACCACAGTACGAAGTCGTGCGTCTTCACAAATAACGGTGTATCGGGCATGTTCATTTTGCAACTCGCGCGCGGTGGCTTCGCCACCGCGTTCAGAGGGGCCAGAGAATCAGAGAATCAGAGTACAGAGACCAGAGAAACAGCGTACGAACACAGGATGACTGGGAAAGACACACTCACTCAGCAACCACACGAAACCCAATGTAGTTGTACGTGTAGTCAGGGGCGTAGCCGTTGCTGCGATTACCGGAACGAGCGTTGATACCGTTGTAGCTCCAGCCACCGCCCCGACGAACAACCGACGAGCCGGAGCCAGGCCCGGTCGGATCTGTCGCGCGACTGCTGCTGTAGTAGCCGCTGTCGTAGATATCGCTGCACCATTCCCAGCAGTTGCCGACCGTGTCATACAGCCCCCAGTCATTTGGGCGGTACGAGCCGACACGGACTGTTTTTTGATGGTACGGACCTTCCTTTTCTGTTCCGAAGGGATACTTTCCGTTGATATTCGCTTCCGTCCCGTTGCACGAATCTCCCCAGGGAAATTCGGTCGTGCTGCCGGCTCGAGCCATGTATTCCCATTCGGCTTCCGTCGGCAGTCGGTACGTGAAGCGCGGATCCTGCCGGGAACACCAGTCACAAAAGGCCTTCGCCCCGATCTGTGAGATTTCGACCATCGGCTGCTCCGGCGATTCGCCCAGGCTGGTGCCGGTATTCAGGATGTATCCGCTGCCCGACTTCTTCACCGGGCAGCCTGAACTTTCAAAGTCAATCCAGTCGTCGCGGACTGTGACATCAGGCGTGTTCAGCCAGGTCAGGATCTGACCGATCGTGACTTCGTACTTGCCGGCGAAGAATGGCCGGGTGATCGTGACTTCATGAACCGGCTTTTCGTCATAGTCGCCGTTCTCTGACCCCATCAAGAACGTGCCGGGCGCGATGGCCATCATTTCCATCTTCAGTGCCGACGGCACCTTGCCTTCGCTGCGCAGCCGTTCGAAATCGGCAAGCTGTCTGCGACGCAGCAGCTCGGTGACGTGCGAACGGCAGATCGAAAGCAGTTCCGACGCTGCCGGCGATTTGTTGTCGTTCAGCCGGTCATGCGAGGGCTTTAACTGCGTCTGTTGTGCCTGCAGGCCGTCAATCCGTCGAGTGAGATTCACGGCGTCGGGATGGTCGGGCAGAACTTCCTTCAGCAACTGCTGATGATCGCCAGTCGCATTGTCGATCAGGGTCTGCAAAGCCGCGTACTGGTCGCTCAGCGGCCTGTCGAGTGCCGCGAGCGCCGAACGGAGCGTCTGCTCGGCCTGAGCAATCGTGGCGTCGATGGCCTGAACCCGGGTGCTGGTCGGCCGCCACTTTTCAGCGATCGCTGTCTGGCGTTCCTGAACCGCCGTGTCGTACTGTTGCAGTGTATCGGCAAGGCGTTCTCGCAGCGTTTCCGCGGCCACGTGGGCGTCCGCGATGGCCGTGCCGTCGGCAAGCTGCGACTCGATCCTGGCCAGTGTGGCGGACACCTGCACGATCGCGCCGCTTCCGTCACCTGTTGTCGCAGCACTTCGGAGGGCAGTGATCTCCGCCTCTTTGGCCGCCACCTGTTTCTCAATCCGTGCCAAAGCCTCATCGACTGTGGCTTTGGCACGCGTCAATTCCTGCAAGTGCGTTTGCGCTGCCTCCAATTCCTGGCTTGTTTTCGCCAGTTGCGGCTTCAGCGGTCGCAGTTCGGCAAGCTCTGCGTCGGCAGTAGTCTGAGCCTGTTTGAGCTGATCGCGCTGCCGGATCGTTTCGGTCAGCGTTTGTTCTGCCCGTTGTCGTTCCCCGTTGGTCGCGGCCAACTGATCAGCAAGGTTGCTCTTATCCTGCCGCAGGTCGTCGATCTGCTTCAGCAGGTCGGCCTTTTCCGTTTCCAGCCGAGCGACGGCTTCTGCGTCTGACTGCAGCAGTTGGGCTTTTTCTTGCGGCGAGGTTTCCGTCTGCAGGAATTGTTCGAGATCCTCGGCGGCTCCGGCGAATAGCAGGCTGGCGTTTGTCCAGTCGCCGGCATCCCAGCCGTTTTCGGCATCCTGACCTGCGCGCGTGATCGCCGGCATGGCAGAATGCTGTTTCAGTCGCTCGGGAATCCGAGCCTGCAGTCGCAACCAGTTGCTTCGAGCGGATTGAGTGTGCATGGCCTGCACGTTGTCGCGCTGAAGCTGACCCACGTCCCGCAGCAGTGTTGCCAGAGCCTGCTGTGCCTGTTCAACATTTCCTGCATCCAGTAGTGCGACGATTTCTCCGTGGCGCCGCTGTAGCTTTGCCAGCCTCTGTGCAATGACGCTTGACGACACCAGCCACTGCGACGTTTCACGCGGCGAGCCTTCGGGACTAAGTGTTTCGCCAAGGGGATTCAGCAACGGACGGAGGTCTTCGATCTGCTGATCGAGCCTGGTGGCTTCAGCAAGTTCTCTGAGCGCCTTTCGCAGCGTGGCGACGGCGTCAATCACGGAACCGCTGTTCGCCTGCTGCCGGAGTTCGTCGGCTGATTTCAGCCGCCGTTCGACGGCCGGATTCCGGATCGTCGGCAGCGTTTCGGCGGCCTGACGGCGCGTCACGAATTCCTCAATCAATGTCTGCCGCCGCGCATCCTGCAGCCTGTACCAGCCGACCGCCAGCGGAATGCCCAGCACAATTGTCACCAGCAAGCACAACACGGCCGTCAGTCTGCGATGTCGACGACGGGCCCGTGTCAGCGAGGCGGATTCAAACATGCGTACGACGCCCGCGGCCGACCAGTTGTCTTCGGTGTGAGTCTTCGGCGTATTGGCCATGATCAGAATTCCTTCGGGACAGACTGCATTGCGAATTCTGTGGGCGGCTGCTGCATTTTCTCGAGAACGATTCGCGCGTGCTCACGCGGAACTCCAGCGGCCTTCAGCGCTTGTTTGCGCTCCGCCTCGGATTGTCTAAATGCAATCTGGCTGGTGAGTACGGTGAAACAGATTTTGGCGACCGCGTGGACTTCGTCGGCCATCGTCGGCTTTCGTTCGCCCGACAGGACAGCGTCGCTGACGAACGCTTCGGTCGTGGGCACCCGCGAAAGAGTGTTGAAGCTGCGGTAACCGGCCATCGCCCGGCCACCGCCACCGAAATCGATCAGACGCACGCGGTCGCCGGCGACCATGATGTTCCCGAGCGACACATCGCGATGGACCAGATTCGCTTCGTGCAGCCGACGGTATGTATCAAAGATCGCCGCACAGAGACCGAGACGAGTTTCCATGGGCATCGTCGGTCGAGCGTCGAGCCAGTCACTCAGCTTCTGCCCGTTGATCCATTCCTGGATGAAGAACGGCTGAGCATTCTTCGGCGTGCGTGCGCCGTAGAACTTCGGGGCAATTCCAGGCGGCATCTCGCTGGCATCGAGCATCCGGCATTCCCGATCGAAAATTGCGCGGTGATCCGGGTTTTCCGACTGGATCAGCACCTTGACCGCTCGGCGATTGCCGGTCTTCACGTCGGTGGCACGGAAGACGACGCCGTAGCCTCCGTGTCCAATGGCTTTGATCTTCGTGAAGCCTTCCGCCCGGATCGCGGCCATTGTGGACTGCAAGACTTTCGCAACGAAGTCATCGTCGCCCAGCCCGAGCGATTTCTCGAGCTGGGCTCCGATCGGACCACTATCGGAATGAGCCCTCATCACTTCGCCTTTCGCAGGTGGTATTTCGCCCGTTCCAGCAACGCGTCGAAGTCGTCTCGCGACAACCCCATCCGCTCGGCAACCTCGTCCTTGGCAAGTCCGTACGCGTACCTCAGCCGGACCGCTTCGGCCATCTCGCGCTGTTTTTCGTCGCCGGACTGTTCCCAGGTTTCGATCTGAGTCAGACCGGCTTCGAAAGCGATGCCGACGCTGTCCTCGAACCGTTCAGCCTTCTCCCGAGTGTACGCAGCAAGAACCGCACTGGTTTCCAACTGCTCTGCCTCCGTCATTCCCAGAAAGCGTTCAATCTTCGTCCGGAGGACAGACTTTCGCTTCAGATGGTTGAGCATCATGTTGGACATGGCTCGGGCCACATACCCGCCAAGCTGCTGCCGGGTAACGGCAAGCAGCTTATCGGGATAACGATCAAGAATGTGGGCGAAGGCAGTGTTCAGAGCACTCGTATAGCGGCAGGACACGTCGACATTCGGGTTGTTGGCCCGCCAGTTGAATCCCGCCATTGCGGCCGCCGACCGCAGTTCCCGGTACAGAAGCTGATAGATGTCAGCTTCCAGATCGGGCTGACGCGGTACTTCCGGCGGACGCGGCACTCGCTTCCGCTCAGCTTTCGTCAGGCTGCGGTAGGCTTCCCACTGTTCAAACTCCCGTGCGTACTTTGCCTGGACTTCACGCAGGCGCTTGTCGATCCGATCTTCCAGCGTCTGTTCGTCAGACGAAGCCTGATTTGCGCGTGATTTCGTGGCCGCTGTCATTCCTGGTCCTCTGAGTCTGAAGGCTGAACCTGAGCATCCTTGACGACGATGATAACGTCGTTCTTGCCGGACTTCCGCTCTTCGTCACCAGGAGCGATGGCTGGGTTGTCCAGAGAACCCGCTCTCGGCGCATCCTGGGTCGAATTCGCGTCACCGGATTCTGGTGCAGCCTGCGTCACATCCTGCCGTTCGCCCTGACGCTTGTCGTGGAGCTGCTTCAGCCGTTCCAGACGATTCCACGCCTGGCTCAGACGTCCGCCTTCGCCATTGCTTAACGGAGATGCATCGCGGCGTGCTTCGTTGCGGGCTTCCAGCTGCTCGACGTCGCCGCGCAGATCCTTGAGGTTCGAGCCGATCTGAGCCGCTGCCGTCTTTCCGCGAGTTCCGGCCGAGGCAACCAGGTCCAGCAATTCATTTTCGTTCTCGGCCTGTTCACGCCGAACGACGAGCGTCTGGAATTCGTTTTCGGCTTCGACGAGCTTCGATTCCATCTGCGTGATCGCCGCCGAGCCTTCATCGACACTCTTCACGAGGCGTTCGAGTGCTTCACGGCGAATTCCCAGTTGCCGCTCGTCGCGATCCTGCTCCATCAGCAGCCGGTCGATCTCGGCACCGAGTTCCGTCGGCTGCCAGTCGGTTCCGGCGAATTTCACGAGTGTCATGCGATCGGCCGCGGCCGCTTCGAGTGCCGGGTAGGCTTCGGCCAGAATCGTTTCCCGCCGTTCGACGGCCGCTGACAGGTCGTCGACTTCGGACTGCAGCCGGCGAATTTCCGACGCGGCCAGGTTCAGCTTGACGCGGCGGTCGATGATGTCGCCGCGAGCCTGTTCGATGTCGTTCTGCAGCTTTTGGTCGCGAATTCCGTTCGGAACATTGTCCTCCAGACCTTCGACCGTCTGATCAGCCGTGGCTTTAACGTAACCGAACAACTCGGCCAAATGCCGGCTGGATACGGCCACCAACAGGATCATGCCACACGCCAGCGATCCGACTCCCAGTGCGATCTTTCTCATCGTTTCGCGCTCCCGAAATGTTGTTCAGCGGGCCGAGAAATTCGTGCCCGTCTCACGACTAACAATTGAGAAGTGGTCGATTTCGGAAGAATTCGGGAGATTTTTCGGATATCTCCGGAACTCGCTGAGCGCCAATGACAGGGCGATTGCGACAAGAGCGGCCAGAAACACGACAGAGGTGGCGACGATGGTTGCCACAAGCCGACGAATTTTCTTCTTCCGGGGGTTGACCCCTTCACTTGCCGCCTGTAATGTTGCAAAAACAATTATTGCTGCGCTAACTATTGCACAGCTCTTGATTTTTCTTGCCAGGGCAGTCGCTTCGGAACGCCAGCATGTGACTGGTTCTCTGTTTGGTAAACGCGTTCTTCGTGAGTTGACCGCGTTTCCAGTGTGTCATGAACGCAGTGGCGGAAAACACGCGCATCCACTGCGGCGCTGGTGTCGCGGGAAGCATTCGAACGCGGGCTGATTATTGAGACCGCCGGGCCGAACGATGAGGTCATCAAGACGCTGCCTCCGCTGACAATTCCGCACGATGAGCTGCGCAAGGGGCTGGCGATTCTTGCTGACAGCATCGCTGCCGTCATGCACAAGCAGACGCCTGTCGAAGTCTCATGACACAGCAAAATTTGTGAAACATGCGGCACTTGCGCGAGAATGTGCTGCGTCTTCGTTCACGAGTCCGGTCAGCTTTTCAACGACGTCAGCCGACGTCACAAGGAAACCGCAATGATTGTTCGCAGGCTTGATGAACTGCACGACACCGAACGGGAAACCCGCGCCGCGACCTGGGTCAGTCGACGACTTCTGCTGCACCGGGACGGCATGGGCTTCTCAATGCATGACACAGTGATCCATGCCGGTACGGTTACGGAGATGCACTACCAGAATCACCTGGAAGCTGTCTATTGCATTGAGGGAAGCGGCACGCTTCGCGATCTAGAGAACGGCCATGAGTACCAGATCAGCGCAGGAACCTTGTATGCACTCAGCGGCAACGAGCGTCATGTACTGACGGCGCAGGACACTTTGCGGATGATCTGTGTGTTCAATCCGCCTCTGGTTGGTCCGGAAACCCATGATGAGCGCGGCGTCTATCCGCTGCTGACTCCTCCCGCCGAATCTGCCGTGGCGGCACCGGCATGAGAAGTTGACCAATTACTGCCGGTGATGACCTTCGACAGCCAGTGACACTGAC
>CAZHET010000079.1:0-9756 GCA_964531585.1 uncultured Planctomycetaceae bacterium
GTGCCGCTCACGGAACCTGGCGCTGTCCAGCTAGCGTCCTTGACCTGCGGCGGTGTGGTCATATGTCGCAGTGGCTTGCGTGACTCCGACTATTCACGACTTCGTACGACGGGACTCTGATCCCGTCGAATCGCGGCGACGGGATCAGAGTCCCGTCGTACAGTGTGCTTTTTCGCCACTCGACGTAAACCTTTCGCGAGACACGTGTGCCGTGGCAGCAGCGATTTTGTTCACAGCACTCGGCAGGACGGGATGTCGCGTCTCGGCGAGACTCGATTACGTTGGTGCTGCACACGCACTCTGAGGACAGCACCCGGTCAGTCTGAGCACGGCCATTCGGTTGAACCGGGCGTTCGGCAGACTTACGATCGTCGCTTCTCGTGATCCTTTGTGTGTGTGTGTGTGAATCTGTGTGTGTGCATCTTACAAAAGGAAACTGATCAATGGCCGTCTGCCGCTGCCTTTCGGTTGTCACGTTCGCACTGCTGACTGTATCGCTGAGCTTCGTCGCCTGCAGGGCAGCCGATGAGCCAGGTCAGGACGGAGTCATGAAGTTTGCTCGATTCCGTGTTAACGACACAGTCGCGTTTGGCATCGTCGAAGGTGACCAGGTGCGCGAGATCTCTGGTTCCCTCTTCGGCGACTGGTCAGCCACGGACAAGGTCCACGCTCTGGCAGACGTCAGGCTGTTGGTGCCGACTCAGCCGAAACACGTCTTCGCGATGGCTGGCAATTACAAGAGCCATCTGAACGACGCGGAAATTCCGCCGCTGTTTCAGATTCCCCAACCGTTCTTCAAAAGTCCGTCCTCACTGGTCCGCCACGAAGGCCGCATTGTGCTGCCGGCGAACGCGACGGAGGAAGTTCACTTCGAAGCGGAAATGGTCGTTGTGATCGGCAAGCGAGCCAAAGACGTCGCGAAGGAAGATGTTCTGGATTACGTTCTGGGAGTCACGTGTGGCAACGACGTCAGCGAGCGGTTCTGGCAAAACGATGAAGAACACAAGGACGTGCAGTGGTGGCGGGCAAAGGGAGCTGACACGTTCGGTCCCTGCGGCCCGTACATCGTGAGCGGACTGGACTACGACAACCTGCTGTTGACTCTGCGTCTGAACGGTGATGTGAAGCAGGAGGAACGCACCAGTCAGATGATCCACGACGTGGCCGCTCAGGTCAGCTTTATTACGCAGCACGTAACTCTGCTTCCCGGCGACCTGATCTATACCGGCACCAGCGGCACGACATCAGCACTGCACGACGGCGATGTTGTCGAAGTGGAACTCGAAGGCGTGGGAGTCCTGCGGAATCGTGTGGTGAAGGAAAAGTAGACCGCGCAAGGAAAAGTAGACCGCGGTCAACGCCGATCCGCCCGAGGCCTCATTCGAACCGCAGCGAATAGACGTCCGCGTTCTTCAGCTCAAAACGCAGTTGAACCGCGCCGACTTCAAAGTCGGGAGCCTGCTGCCATGCCACCTGAGCGTCGATTGCGTCGCCGGTCAGCGGGACAGATCTGCCGACCACCGTGCCGTTGTTCAGAACTTCGACGACCAGACGTCCGCCGTCCCGAACCGCGTAGTTCAGCAGCAAACTGTCGCCCTGGTGCTTCAGTGGTTTCGTCAGTGCCTGACCGGCCTGGTCCCCACCGCGGAGGGCGACGAATCCGTCAGTGCGATACGTGAACCGCCGCACGCGGCCGGGAGTTGCCTCGTAGTAGTTCTCCGTCGCGTACACGGAGATCTCACTGGGCTTTTCAGGCAGCGAAAACATGCCCCATGCCATGTAATTGCTGCGGTTGTGATTGCGATCCTGCGGAGCAGTGCGAGGTACAACAGGCTCTGCATGACGATGAAAGTGTGTTCCGTCGCGGCTGGTCATCAGAATGGGTTCCACCTGCTGGCTGGCCGGTTCGAAGCGAGTCGGAAAGCCGATGAACAGGTGCGGGGCACGGAAATACTTCTGGATGGCATTCGTGTAGAGATGTTCGTTCGGGGTACCGTCGCCATACGTCAGATCGGCCTCGTTCTCCCAGTTCAGAAAATCCTTCGAGGTTGCGGTGCGGATCGCCCGGACACCGTCACCGAAGTACCGCCAGTAGGCCCGATATTCCTGCCGGTCGACATCCCAGAAGGCGAGATTCTGCGAATCAAATGCTCCGTTGGTAATCACAGGTGCATCCTGAATCAGCGTCCAGTGAGTGCAGTCCGGAGACTGAAACGGCAACAGCCCGCCTCCCCCGCCCCCGAAGGCTTTGTATTTCGCTTCGGGCGGGGCGGCAGGGTTGTCGTCTCGAAACGCCGTGAAGTTGTGGGTACCCGGTCCCAGCCAGACGATATTGTTCTGCTTCGAACCCTTCCATTCGAACAGGCCAAGTTCAGGCTTCGACCAGTGAATCCCGTCGGTGCTTTCGGCGTAACACGTCACTTCCGTGTGGACGGCGTCCTTGTTTTCGTCATGCTGCCAGCCACGGTAGATCATGCGGAAAACATCGCCGTCGCGGAAGAATGTGTAGTAACCGCTGGTGTTGCCTTCCCATGGTTCATCCGTTTCGAAGACGACTTCCTGCGGCTCCGGCTGGATGAGCTGTCGACGAACATCGCCGGTCGTTGAATCCAGCAGGTGGTCGTCGACAAAGAGTTCCAGGCGGCTGCCGATATCGACCGGGTCAGCGGCAGCAACGACCGTCAACGAACTGAGTACAAGGATCACTGCTGCGACAGCCGCGTTGTGTGGTGTGCGATGACTCATCAAATTGCTCCCGTGAAGTGGTCCACGTATCGGCCGCGGAGAAGTCTGTCACATAGTAGTCTGTCACATGGTTGGATTCGCATTGTAAACACACATACTCTGTGTGCCATGCAACCGGGCGAGGCCGCGCGTGGTGTCCTGATTGTCAGTGCGCCGCGACGACGTGCCGTCCTGCCGCGTGCTGGGAATCGAGAGCGTGTTTCCGTATCAAGCGCCGCAGGACGGGCGCTTCAGCCTCGGCGAGACCGCCGTGAAGAGAATTTAGCTGTTTAACGCGTGGCCGACAGGCCAGGTCGTTGCGACTAACGCCGACCTGGCCTGTCGGCCACGGGTTAAACGAACCGTGTTTTCCTGCACAAAATTTCTTCACGGCGTTGCCCGGCGAGGCTGAGCGACGGACGCTGCGCGGGTTCGCGGCAGTGCTGTTGTTCTGACAGCGACGAAGCACCACTTAATTCCACGAGACCTGGCACCATGCACCGCACGACAGCAGCGATTCTGATCGCCACGATTTTCCTGCCCGGTCTGACCAGGGCGTCGGCAGCACGAACCGCGACGAAGCCCAACATTGTCGTCTTTCTGGTTGACGACATGGGCGTGATGGACTCGTCTGTGCCGTTTCTGACTGATGCAGCCGGGAATCCGCAGCGTTATCCGCTGAACGATTACTATCACACTCCCGGCATGGAACGGCTGGCGGCGCAGGGAATTCGGTTCAATAACTTCTGTGCGATGAGCGTCTGTTCGCCGACACGAATCTCGATCATGACCGGTCAGAACGGAGCCCGGCACCACGCGACAAACTGGATCAATCCGCGCAGCAACAATCGCGGTCCACAGGGGCCGCCTGACTGGAACTGGACGGGGCTGAAAACCGGTGACGTCACTCTTCCCCGACTGCTGCGTGAAGCCGGTTACCGCACGATTCACGTCGGCAAAGGCCACTTCGGGGCGGAACATGCGGACGGTGCCGAGCCGCTGAATCTGGGCTTTGATGTCAATGTCGGCGGAGCGTCTTTCGGAGCCCCGGGAAGTTACTACGGGAAGGAGAACTTCGGGCTCGGCACGAAACGCGAATTTCACGCGGTTCCGCATCTTTCGGCGTGGCACGGGACCGACACGTTTCTGACTGAGGCCCTGACGATCGAAGCGAAGCGGCGACTGACCGAGACGGTTGAAGCGGAACAGCCGTTTTTTCTGTACATGGCCCACTACGCCGTTCATGCCCCGTTTCAGCCGGATCCGCGTTTCGCCGCACGTTACGCTGACAGCGGCAAATCACCTGACGCTCAGGCATTCGCGACGCTGATTGAAGGCATGGATAAGTCGCTGGGCGACCTCCTGCAGCATCTGCAGGATCTGGGAGTTGCTGAGAACACGCTGATCTTTTTTCTTGGTGACAACGGTTCCGACGCGCCTTTGGGGCACCAGCACGAGGTTGCCTGTGCAGCACCACTGCGCGGCCGCAAGGGCGCTCACTACGAAGGCGGTATGAGAGTTCCGTTCATCGCGGCGTGGGCGCAGCGCGATGAGACGAATCTGCATCAGCAGAAGCTGCCTGTTCCGGCCGGCGCAATCCTGAATCAGCTTGCCTCGGTGCCGGATCTGTTCCCGACGATTCTGTCGATCACCGGTACGGATGTCCCGCAAGGCCACACCGTCGACGGCGTCAACATGCGGACTCAACTAACGGGCCAGCGCGACGCTTCCCGCGACGAGACGTTTCTGATGCACTACCCGCATTCACCGCATCGCAGCGACTACTGGACCAGCCTGCGGGACGGCGACTGGAAAGTGATCTACCACTACTTTCCTTCCGAGGCTTCGGAAGGGTCTCACTATCAGCTCTACAACCTGGCCGACGATCCGTTTGAATCCACCAGTCTGACATCGTCGCGCCCGGACAAGCTGCGCGAAATGATGCAGCGTCTGGCGGCGAGTCTGGAACACCATGAAGCACAGTATCCAACGGCGTCTGAAGACAGTCGGGAGCCTGTGCGGCCGACGATACCGTAGCGTCCGAAAGCTCCCTTATGACGACAGCTCTGTCCTTTCTGTTCTTCACGGCACTTGTCGCAGTGGTCGCCTGGTGGCGGACTCACAATGACGACCAGGAAACTTCGACGGGCTATTTTCTGGCCGGTCGCAGCCTGTCCTGGTTCGTTGTGGGTGGCTCGCTGCTGCTGACAAACCTGTCGACGGAACAGCTTGTCGGACTCAACGGCGGAGCTTACCAGAACGGCATGATCGTGATGGCGTGGGAAGTCTGGTCATCGCTGGCGATTGTGGCGATGGCTGTCGTCTTTCTGCCGCGGTATCTGAAAAGCGGAATCACCACAATTCCTCAGTTCCTGCACCTCCGGTACGGTGAAACGACGCGAACGCTGACATCGCTGATCTTTCTGGCGTCGATTGTGCTGAACGTGTTGCCGTTTGTGCTGTACTCCGGTTCGATCTTTATGATGGAAGTGTTCGGAGTGAAGCAGTTGACAGGCTGGCAAAGCGAATACGCCAACCTGACCCTGGTGAGCACACTGCTGGCGATCGTCGGCGGCTGTTACGCAGTGTTCGGCGGTCTGAAGGCGGTCGCTGTCTCCGACACGGTCAACGGAATCGGCCTGGTCATCGGCGGCCTGATGATTCCGTTTCTGGGTCTGAGCTTCATCGGCGAAGGCAGTGTCACGACGGGACTAACGCTGCTGTCGGACAAGTATCCTGAACGCCTTTCGTCCATCGGCGACAGCGAATCAAACATTCCCTGGAGCACTCTGCTGACTGGAATGACTTTGATCACCACTTACTACTGGTGTACCAATCAGGGCATTGTGCAGCGCACGTTTGCTGCGAAGAATCTTGCCGAAGGACAGAAGGGAGTGCTGTTTGCAGCGCTGATGAAACTGGCCGGTCCGCTGTATCTGGTGTTGCCGGGAATCATTGCCTGGCATATCGCCTTCGGAATGTCTCAGCCGCCACCGCCGAACGCGAATCAGGCGTACGGTTACCTTGTGAATCTGGTTCTGCCGGGCTGGGCGGTTGGTTTCTTCGCGGCGACAATCTTCGGGGCGATCCTGAGTTCGTTCAACAGCTTTCTGAACAGCGGCAGCACTCTGTTCAGCCTCGATCTGTATCAGGGCGTGCTGCGGCCGTCGGCCACTGAAAAAGAAGCGGTCAAAGCCGGCAAGATTTTCGGAACCGTGACTGTGTTCGTGAGTATCGCGCTGGCTGTCGCTCTGCATCCCTTCGCCGAAAGACAGGGATTGTTCGACCTGATGAAGAACATCGCGGCCGTGCTGAACATTCCATTGCTGGCGATCGTCTTTATGGGCTTTTTCAGCAGGCGAGCACCATCGGCCGCGGCAAACGTCGCGCTTGTGGCCGGCATCCTCTTTCAGAGTTACTTCGGGATCTACAGCGAAAATACTCTGTTCGGAACGCAACTGCACTGGCTGCATGTGGCGGCGATCAACTTTGTATTTCTGATTGTCCTGATGCAGTTGATCTCGATGGCGATGCCGCGATCGGAGCCGTTCGAACAGCAGTATTCCGCAGACGTGGATATCACTCCGTGGCGGCTGGCGCGGCCGATCGGCCTGACGATCGTCGTGCTGATCGCGGCCATGTACCTCGGGATGTGGGCGAAGTACGGGATGACACCCGGAAAGCAGCTCGCCGCCCAATACGCCGAGATGCACCCGTCCGGCGACACGCCTCCGATTGCTCCAAACGCTGCGGCTGACGGTGGGCAGTCGGGCGACAGCGCTGTGGAATGAGGTGGTGCCTGACTCAATGCAACGATTGATTTCAGCGAACAGAATATCGCGAACGGAAGCGGGCAGAAGCACGCCGCGCCAAGGAATTCCGGATGCGGCGACAGTACACTCGCCGCTTGTCGACCTACTCCCTTTCGAAAGACAAAGTCATGCGATTGAGAATTCCGGGACTCGTTTCTTTCCTGTGTCTGGCCGCACTGACAACTGTCGTCAATGCCGGCCAGCACCGCATCTATATCGGTACTTATACGAGCAACGACAGCAGCAGTGACGGAATCTACACGTGCCTGTTCGATGACGAAAACGGCACACTGAGCGCTCCGGAACTTGCGGCAGAAGCGGAGAATCCCTCGTTTCTGGCGATTCATCCGAATGGTCGACTGCTGTTCGCCGTGAATGAAGTGACCGAATACAAGGGTGAAGCGGCAGGAGCCGTCAGTGCGTTTCGCATCGATGCAGACAGCGGCAGGCTGACGTTTATCAACCAGCAGTCGACGTCTGGCGGAGCACCGTGCCACTGTAACGTCGACGCTACCGGTCGTTTCCTGCTCGTCGCGAATTATGTTGGCGGCAACGTTGCCGTGTTTCCGATCGATGACGATGGATCACTGGCGGAAGCATCGTGCGTGATCAATCACGAAGGCAGCAGCGTACAGGCGGGCCGTCAGGATGCTCCGCATGCGCATTCGATCAACCTGTCGGACGACAACCAGTTCGCTTACGTTGCGGACCTGGGCATTGATCGCGTGATGATCTATCGCTTCGATGACCAGGCGGGAGTGCTGACACCGAATGATCCGGCGTTCGTGGCTGTCACTGCCGGCGGAGGTCCGCGGCATTTCAGCATTCACCCGACCGGAAAATTCGCGTACACGAACAACGAAATCACATCGTCGGTCACCGCGTTCACGCGAGACGTCGACAGCGGTGGTCTGAGTTCAATTCAGACGACGTCAACGCTGCCCAACGACTTCAAAGGCAGAAACAGCACCGCAGAGTGCCTGGTGCATCCTTCCGGCAACTTTGTGTACGTCAGCAATCGCGGCCACGATTCAATCGCCGTATTCTCTGTCGACCCGCAGACGGGCAAACTGACAAGCGTGGAGAACGAACCCACTCAGGGCCATGCGCCTCGCAATTTCTTCATCATGCCCGACGGACGCTGGCTGCTGGCCGAGAACCAGAACAGCGATTCCGTGCTTGTGTTTGCGGTCAATCAGCAGGATGGATCACTAACGCCCACGGACCACCGCATCGAAGTCGGTCGCCCGGTGTGTATCCGCGTTCTGCATTGATCTCTGCGCGTTTCGGGATGAATCGGGCGAGCGGCAGGTAAGTTCTTACCTGCGGCTCGCATAAGTCTCCGCAGCCTGCCCGCGAAAGCGGGCGTGCTGCCGAGCGTGGTTCGCTGGCTGACGGTCGGTGGCGGGCGGTCAGAGGCACTTCACGTCAGACCGTAAAACGAATGGCGAACTCCGCCTCACATCAGCGAAACGCGGACGGCCGGTGCGTCGGCATGTTCAGCGCGCGTTCCACGACGGCAGCCACGGCCAGCAGTGTGGCTTCGTCATAAAGCCGGCCCGTGAGTGTCCCGCAGACGGGCTGTGCATGATCGTCGTCGCTGGTGCCGGATTTGCTCATCACCGTCGGAAACACGACTGTCGGATGTCCGGTCAGGTTGCAGATTCCCAGATCGTCGCCCCCAACGTAGATGTCAACCTGCTGAAAGACTTTGGCCAATTGATGCATGAGCAGCGTGCGAGCGCGTGCTGCCTGCAGATAGTCCACGGCAGATACGAAGTGCATCCTGCGAAAGATATCGGGCCAGCGGTTGAGTCCATCGGTGTCGCCGGCCACGAGCAGGTCGTGGAATACCGCCGCGGCTTCGATGTCGCCCATCATCGAAATCGAATACTCATTGGCGCTGGCTGGCAGCCTGACCGGAATGACGCTGGCACCGGCTTCGGTCAGCACGTCAAGAATCTTCTGATCGGCCGGCGCGAGGGAGCCACTTTCCACTCTGCCGACTCGCAGCTTCGACAAATCGACTGTCATCGGCCAGTCGAACCACCGCTGCACGGCTGTCGGATCCTCCCTGTCCGCTCCGTGAATCGCGGCAAAGGCGATGCCGCAGTCGTCGGATGTGCGTGCGATCGGGCCCAGCTTGTCCATCGTCCACGACAGAGACATGCAGCCGGCTCGGCTAACGCGTCCGAACGTCGGACGCAGTCCGGTGACTCCGCAGCGTTTGCACGGCGAAACAATGCTGCCCAGAGTTTCGCTGCCGATTGTGAACGGCAGCAGGCCGGCGGCGACGGCCGCGGCTGAGCCTGCGGAGGAACCGCTTGACCCTTCATCCGGATTCCACGGGTTGCGAGTCATCCCGCCGAACCACTTGTCACCCATCGCCAGCGCGCCCAGAGACAGCTTGGCGACCAGCACAGCTCCGGCATCTTCCAGCCTGCGCGCGACCGTTGCGATGTACGGCAAATGCCGATCACGAAACTGAGGTGCTCCCCATGTCGTGGGATATCCCGGAACCGCGATCAGATCCTTTGCTCCCCACGGAATGCCGTGCAGAAGTCCTCGATCGTGGCCACGCTGCAGTTCTGTGTCCGCCTGCCGAGCCTGCTGCAGCGCGAGTTCACTTGTGAGCGTGACGACGCACTTCAAAACGTCATCGTGCTCTTGCAGAACGTTCAAACAGTGTTCGGTCAGTTCGACAGACGTGATCTGCCGGCTGCGCAACATGCCTGCCAGCGTCCGCACGGACTGAAACGACAAGCCGTCGTCCGCACCTGCCGCAGCTGATTCTGCACTCGCCGACGTAAGCCATGCGGGCGGGTTCAGTGACCTGGCGGCGGCATCGGCGTCAGCGATTTCCGGATCGAAGCAAACCGCCGGCAGCGTATCGTATCCGACCGCTGCCCAGCGCACATCGCGGCGCTGCTTGTTGACTCGCTGCATCGCACCGGCCACCCGTTCGCGTTCTTCGTCCGTCAGCTCGATTCCGGCAACCCATTCGGCATCGCGAATGCGTTCGACTGTGATGCCGTCGTCGGGCGACTGCGCAGCGATCGCTCTGTGAAACGCAGCAGACGAAATTCCCGTCGCCGCAATTGCCGACATCATTTGTCGTCGGCTAACGTCAAAGCGTGTGGACACGATGCAGGTTTCCTCAGAATGTGACTGTCGACGGCTCCATGAGGTCGACCGCTCCATGAGGTCGACCGCTCCATGA
>CAZHET010000079.1:9856-17540 GCA_964531585.1 uncultured Planctomycetaceae bacterium
GCTCCATGAGGTCGACCGCTCCATGAGGTCGACCGCTCCATGACTGTCGACCGCTGCGTGACTGTCGACCGCTTCGTGACTGTCGACCGCTTCGTGACTCTCGCCGCCCCTGACTCCCGCCCGGCGATTCACATCGAGCGGCAGGCCGGGCGGCATTCGGTCATCAGCTCATGAACGCAGTGACGAAGGTGACTCGGGCAACGGCAGCATAGCATCCAGGCGGTCGCGAACCTCGTCTGCCGAGCTGACCGGTTGCTGGCAGCTTCCCTGCTGGCAGACCCAGATGGTCTCGCCTGCCGGATCAGCGTTGCGTCCTTCGAACAGCGGATCAAGCAACGCCGACCTGTGGGCGGAACCTGCCCGGTGCGCTGCTGTTCGAACCGCCACGAGCAGTCCCGGCGTGCAGCGCCTCCGCAGCATCTGAAGAGTCGCGGAATTGCCGGCGTCATCGGTCGGATACTGAATCACGATCTCCGGCAGCGGTCCAAGGACATGATCCGCGGCGATCAGCGACTGCCCGCCGGACATCGGTGATTTCCGCAACTGGCCGTCCAAAAGCCGCAGAGTTGAATCTGCCGCGTCGCGATACGCCGCACGCCCGGTGAGAACGCTGAGTTTCAGCAGGCACGTCGCCGCCATGGAATTGCCGGACGGAGTCGCGCCGTCCTGACTGTCCTTGACGCGTGTCATCGGCGTCTGCTGCTGTTCGGCGGTATAGAAGAACCCACCGTTGGATTGATCGAAGAAGTCCGCCAGCATGATGTCGGCCAGTTCTGCCGCCTGATCGATGCGGCGTTCGTCGAATGTCGCCTGGTACAGTTCAATCAGCCCGTCGATCAGACACGCATAGTCATCGACAAACGCGGGAATTGAAGGCTTATCGTGCCGAGCCGTGTGGAACAACCTGCCGTCCGGCATCCGCATCCTCGTCAGGACGTAGTCTGCCGCTCGACCGGCCGCGGCGGAGTAGCTCGGTTCCGCCAGAACTCCCGCGGCGAGAGCCATGCCGCTGATCATCATGCCGTTCCACGCCGTGATGACCTTGTCGTCGGTTCCGGGAGCGACGCGCTGCCTGCGAGAGTCGAACAGCCGCTGCTTCAACGGAGCAAGTCTGGCCACAACGTCGTCCCGAGTCGTTTCGAATTCCGCGGCAACGTCCTTCAGCGGACGAGGCCGATTCAGAATGTTTTTTCCTTCCCAGTTGCCGGAGCGCGTGACATCGTATGCCGCGCAGAACAGCCGGGCGTCGTCATCACCCAGCAGTTCGGTCACTTCGGCCAGCGACCACACGAAGAACTTTCCTTCTTCGCCTTCACTATCGGCATCCTGAGTACTGCAGAAGGCTCCGCTGTCGAGCGTCATTTCACGCAGCACGTAGTCGAGCGTTTCCGTCAGCACTCGTTCGTGCTCGGGAGAACCCGTGATCTGCAGCAGTTCTGCGTATGTCGATGTCAGCAGCGCATTGTCGTAAAGCATTTTTTCGAAATGCGGTACCAGCCATTTTGCATCCGTGGAATAGCGATGGAAGCCGCCGCCGAGATGGTCGTAGATTCCGCCGGCTGCCATCCGATCGCACGCGAGTTGCGCGACGTGCAATGCATCACGGCTGCCGAAACGCACCCACAACCGCAACAGCAGACGCAGATCCATCGGATGAGGAAACTTCGGCGCGCTGCCGAAACCTCCAAACCGTGAATCCGCAGCCTGCAGCAGATCGGACATCGCCGAACGCAGCAGGGTGTCATCCGGCTCCCCCGCGTTTCCGGCCGGTACGCTCATTTGCCGGACAGCGGTGGTGAGTTGTTCGGAGTTGTCCAGGATGTCGCTTCGTCGGTCCCTCCACGCGACTGCGATCTTAGACACGATCTGCCGAAACCCCGGCATGCCCATCCGCGGATCGGGAGGCCAGTAAGTGCCGCAAAAAAACGGCTTCTGATCCGGAGTCAGAAAGACGGACATCGGCCAGCCTCCGCGCCCCGTCAGAGCCATCACGGAACTCATGTAGATCTGGTCCAGGTCCGGCCGTTCTTCCCGGTCGACCTTAATGTTGACGAAGCTTTCATTCATCAGGCTGGCGATGGCTTCATTGTCGAAGCTTTCGTGTTCCATCACGTGACACCAGTGACAAGCGCTGTATCCGATGCTGAGAAACACCGGGCAATCGCGTTCACGTGCCACGGCGAAGGCTTCTTCACCCCACGGAAACCAGTCGACGGGATTGGACGCGTGCTGCAGGAGATACGGACTGGATTCGCTGGCGAGGCGGTTCATGAGGATGATGCTTCCCGGTTGATGATCGCCCGAAATAACAACAGGCAGGACTCGCTGAGCGGCCATCGTAGGCGAGACGCCCGGCGTGTTTGAGTCACTGCAGTCGATTTTGTCGCTCGGTCGACATCACCAGAGCTGTCGGTTAACCCTGTCACTGTGGTTGCTGTATAACGTAAGCGGCATGTGAGAATTTTCCCGTAGAACGGACATTCCTGTCCGTTCAGCTAACCTGTAGAACGGACATTCCTGTCCGTTCAGCGGATGACGGACACGAATGTCCGTTCCACAGAAGGTAGAGTCTCATCGCCCGCTCGCCTGACGCGTCGTGGCTTCGCACGCGCAGAGCTTCTCGTGAAAAGCAGACATCCATGAAATCCGTTCAGTTCGAGTCCACCGGCGAACCCGCCGAGGTGTTGCGGTGTGTCGACGTCGCGAAGCCGCAGCCGCAACGAGGCCAGGTGCTGGTTCGAATGCTGGCCAGCCCCGTGAATCCGTCCGACATGATGTTCGTCCGTGGCATCTACGGCGTTCAGCCGAGGCTGCCGGCGGTCCCTGGATTTGAAGGAGTCGGCGTGGTCGAAGCTTCCGGTGGCGGGATTCGCGGGCAGGTCGTTCGTGGAAAACGAGTCGTCGTCCTGAATCAGTCGGGCGGAAACTGGGCGGAATTCGCAGTTGTTCCAGCGGACCGCGTCATCCCGGTCAGCAGCAGCCTGTCGATCGAACAGGCAGCCACGTTTTTCGTCAATCCGGCATCCGCGTGGGTGATGACTCGCAAAGTTCTGAGGGTGCCGCAGGGAGCGTGGCTGCTGCAGACGGCCGCCGGTTCCGTCCTGGGACGCATGGTGATTCGAATCGGAAAGCACTGCGGTTTTCGGACAATCAACGTCGTTCGTCGCGAAGCTCAGGTGGAAGAACTCAAGTCTGAAGGAGCGGACGAAGTCATCGTGTTCGACCCTTCGCGGCACAACGAGGACGGCCTGCGGGAAAGTCTGCATCAGATCGTTGGCGAACACGGAGTCAAGTACGCCATCGATCCGGTTGGCGGCGAAACAGCGTCGGCGGTCGTTCGCTGTCTGGGACTGAATGGACGCCTGTTGCTTTACGGAACCCTGAGCGGTCAGCCGCTGCAGTTCAGTCCTCGCGCGCTGATGACTCAATCGGCCAGCGTCGAAGGTTTCTGGCTGAGCCGCTACATGCAGAATCTCGGGCTGGTGCGGAAACTGCTGCTGGTCCGTCGTATTACCGGCTTGATTCAGCAGGGTGTGCTGGGAACGACGATTGGCGGCACGTGGTCGCTGGATCAGGTTGCCGAAGCCGCAACCGCCTCCGAGACGTCGGGTACCGAAGGCAAACAGTTGCTGAAGATCGCGGACGCGTGACCAGCGGCAACGATCTGCGACATTCCCATCCTCCGGAACGGCCGTCCGCAGACGCTGCCGCATTCCACACGACTTGATTCACTGCCGGTGTTGGCTCAAAATGCTCCCCCAGCTGATCCTTCCCTGCATGAGGCACTTGTGGCGACCACTATGTCGATCGAACGAGCCGAACAACTAAAGCGTGAACTGACCGACAAGTGGGTTGTCGTGGCATCTGCGACTCCCGAACTGCGTCGGTTCGCCGAATTCACCGGCAAAGTCAAGACCGTGAATATGAACTGCCGGGCTCTCGTGCAGTTCGACGGATCCGAAGATATCAGTTGGTACGACATCGACCCCGCGTTTCTGACGGTGGTCGATGCTCCGAAGCCAAAGAAGAAGGCCGAACACGCGGAAAAACCAGCCGCCAAGGCCGCTCCCGCAGCAAAACCTGCCCCGGCTGGTGGCAGTCCGCTGGACGCAATTCGCGCGTCTGCCGGAGGTGCCGCGCCGACGCCGAAGGCCGCGGCTGGTGGTTCGCCACTCGACAAGATTCGAGCGTCTGCCGGAGGTGCCGCGGCGGCTCCTGCCAAAAAGCCGGCTGGCGGCTCACCGCTGGATGCGATCAGGGCGTCAGGTGCCGCTAAGGCCGGTGCTGCTGCTGCCGCTGAAGAACCGAAAGCCGAAACGGCTGGTGCCGAAGAGAGCGCTCCCGCTGCCGAGGCTAAGAAGCCCGCAACGCCGACTGCCGGCATGTCGCCGCTCGATTTGATCCGCGCGCAGAACGCGGCGAAGAAGTAACACAAACCGGCGCTACGCAGACAGGCCGGTGAGCCTCCAGACTAGTTTGGCGGATCGACGGCGCAGAATCCGGACTGACGTCGCGCAGCTCGCCAGCGAGCGAGGTTCAACACCGCAGGCAGATCGATTCCCAATGAAAATTGCGTGGCTGGAATGTGCAACCGGGATCAGCGGCGACATGACTCTGGCCGCGCTCATCGATGCCGGAGTCAATCGCGAAGCAATTCGCGCGGCCATCGATTCGCTCGAACTGCCGGACGTACACCTTCGCATTGAAACCGTTGTCAAGAACGGCTTCCGGGCGACGCACGTCCTTGTCGACCATCCCGAACAGCACGCTCACCGGCATTATGATGACATTGTGCGGATTCTGGATAACGCTTCGGCCTTGACAGATCGCCAGAGGGAACTGGCAAAGCGGTTGTTTCTGGCCGTCGCTGAGGCGGAGGCTCGTGTGCATGGTTCAACGGTGGAGAAGGTTCATTTCCACGAAGTGGGTGCCGTCGATTCGATTGTCGACATCGTCGGTGCCGCCGTGGGATTTGACCTGCTGGCCGCGGATCGCATCGTCTGCAACTTCGTGCCGACCGGCCGCGGCTACGTTCACATCGATCACGGAATCTGCGCCGTTCCTGCTCCGGGAACGGCTGAGATTCTGAAGGGCGTGCCGCTGGCGGACGTGCCGATTGAAGCCGAATTAACGACTCCCACCGGAGCTGCGATCGTGAAGACGCTGGCCGATTCCTTCGGCCCGATGCCGGCAATGACCATCAACGAAGTTGGCTACGGAGCCGGGACGATGACGTTTCCGCAGCGAGCCAACGTTCTGCGGCTGTTCGTTGGCACGGCGACCGTGGATACAGGAACCGAATTCGTCACGCTGCTGGAAACGAACCTGGACGACGTTTCGGGCGAAATTGTCGGCCATGTGCGAGAACGCCTGATGACGGCCGGAGCACTCGACGTGTGGGTGACTGCGGTGCAGATGAAAAAAGACCGGCCCGGGGTGATTCTTAGCGTCTTGTGCGAGCCGGACCGCGTTGCAACGCTGGAAGCGATCGTTTTCGACGAAACGAAAACGCTGGGAATTCGCAGGCTGGCGATTCAGCGCAGCATTCAGTTTCGCGACAAAGTCAAAGTGCAGACTCCGTGGGGACAAGTCAGCGGCAAGCGCTCGTGGCGAACAGGTTCGGCACCGGCGTTCGCTCCGGAATTCGAAGACTGCGCGGCGGTTTCCCGCAGCCATGGCGTGCCTCTGGCCGACGTCTATCGAGCGGCGGAATCGGCCTTCCTGCAATCCGCGGATTCCGGCACACTACCTGTCGAGCCGACCGGTGACACGACGCCACCCGATTGCCACCATCACGATCATTCGCATGACCACGACGGTCACTCGCATGACCATGATGGGCATTCGCACGATCACGGATGATTCGCCCTGACGCGACAACAGCAGGCGATCAGCGACGACCAATGACAAAGGATGGCTGCAAGGATGCACGATTCCGACAAGTTCGCCTGCGGTCCGATTGCAAAGCCGACAGCCGACCCTAACGACGCGATGGAGACACTGGACCTGCTGGAAGCGGCGTGCAGCCTGGAAATCCAGAAGTATCGGCTGCTGATTGCTCGCGAAGCTCGGCGACGGGCCGAGCTGCAGCATACCGCAGACTTCGTGGTTCATCATCGCCGCGCGGCGTGATGCCTCCGTCGTCGTGTTTCGCCGAGACGCGACATGCTGTCGTGCAGCGTCCCTGGACGTCTTTCAATGGATGCGCGACGCTTTTCCTGACTGCGGTCGCCGCAGAAAAGGTGCAGCCGCCCTGGCGAGACGGAGCAACTTTCGGGCGGTAGCAATCGCATTGCGTTTCGCTAAACTTCGTTCGCAACACCGGATCGCTGTGAGGCACCGCCGTCCGGCCTTCGTTGCACTCTCGCCCGCTGGCACTCGATGTTTACCGGACTCGTTGAAGGACAAGGCACTGTCAGGATCCTCAAGCAGGAAGCCGCTGGCCTGCGCCTGACCATTGCTCCGGATTCCGAGTGTTTTCCAGTCGCTACCGCGACGATCGGCGAAAGTATCTCCATCAGCGGCTGCTGCCTGACCGTCGTGAAGATCGCCGACGGAACGCTCGACTTCGAAGCCGGTGAGGAAACGCTTTCGAAGACGAATCTCGGGAAGCTAAAAGAAGGCGACCGGGTCAATCTGGAACGTTCGCTGGCAGTGGGCGGGCGACTGGGCGGGCACTTTGTTCAGGGACACGTCGACGGCCAGGCAACGGTCAGCGAAATCCATCGCAGCAACGAGTGGGTCGACATGGGGTTTCAGGTCGCTCCCGAAATGACGCGACTAATGGTTCCCAAAGGCTCCATCGCGATCGATGGCATCAGCCTGACGCTGGTCAACGTGAAGCCGGACGGATTTTCTGTCGCCCTGATTCCTCACACACTGGAAGTCACCACGCTGGGTCGTCGGCAGATCGGCGATGCCGTGAATATCGAGCTGGACATTCTCGGCAAGTACGTTGCCAAATTACTGGATCGCGAATGAAGGACGAAGCCCGGCAAACTCGAACACATCTGATGGCTCTGTTCAGGCAGTTCGGTTTCAACCCGCGCGGTGATCTGGGACAGAATTTTCTGATCGACATCAACCTTGTCGAATTCGCCGTCCGCGCGGCAGAACTTGCTCCAACCGACATCGTACTGGAAGTCGGACCGGGCACGGGAGGTATGACGACGTTTCTGGCTGAGCAGGCCGGCAGGGTCATCAGCGTCGAGATTGATCGCAACATGTTCGCCCTGGCCAGCCACGCGACGGCAGGTTTCGACAACGTCACGCTGATCAATCGCGACATTCTGAAGAACAAAAACACGCTGGCTCCCGAGATCACCGATCTGCTGAAGGCCGAGCTGTCTGCGTCGCCGGGAGCGGAACTCAAGCTGGTGGCGAACCTGCCGTACAACGTCGCGACTCCCGTGATTTCAAATCTGGTCGCGTCGGACCTGCCGTGGACCCGAATGGTGACGACGATTCAGCTGGAACTGGGTGAGAAGATGATCGCCGAACCGGGGTCTTCCAGCTACGGAGCGCTGTCCGTGTGGCTGCAGTCTCAGTGCAGCGTGAAAATCATTCGCCGACTGGGACCGAAGGTGTTCTGGCCTCGTCCGAAAGTGGATTCGGCAATCGTCAGCATCTGGCGACACGACGGTCGCGGAGGCAGGATCGACGACAGAACGTTCTTCCTGGATTT
>CAZHET010000080.1:0-17384 GCA_964531585.1 uncultured Planctomycetaceae bacterium
TACCCCGACAGCGACGGACAACCGGTGGCGGAAAACACACTTCAGTTCGAATGGATTACTGCACTGCACGGCAATCTGGACGTCATCTTTGGCGATGATCCGAACGTTTTCGTTGCGGGCGATCTGCTGTGGTATCCCGTCGAAGGGAATAACCGGCTGCGAGTCGCACCGGATGCGATGGTTGTGTTCGGGCGGCCAAAAGGCCATCGCGGGTCATACATGCAGTGGCGCGAAGACGGGATCTCTCCACAAGTCGTCTTCGAAGTGCTTTCGCCCGGCAACCGGCTGTCGGAAATGGTTCAGAAGCACGGCTTCTACGAAACATACGGCGTTGAAGAATACTACGTGATCGACCCGGATCGCATCAAAATGGAAGGCTGGATCCGGCAGGATGAGATACTCGAACCGATCGAAGAGATGCACGGCTGGGTCAGTCCGCGTCTCGCGATTCGTTTCGAAAAACTGCGGGGCAACATCGTGCTCTATCGGCCTGACGGAGTCCGGTTCCTGACCTACCTTGAAATGAATGAGTTCGCGGACCGCGTCCGCAGGGAGGCTGAACGCGAAGCCGCACGTGCAGAAGCTGAACACGCACGGGCCGAAACCGAAGCCGCACGGGCCGAAACCGAAGCCGCACGCGCTGAAACCGAAGCCGCACGCGCCGTAGCTGAAGCTGCGCGGGCCGACCGTCTGGCGGCAAGGTTGCGCGAACTCGGTGAAGACCCCGATTAGATGCGAACAGTATTAGTCCGGAAGAGCACAGGTCTGACTGTGAAGGCTTGCCGATGGCACTCGCGGATGAACTTGAAAAACTCGAACACCTGCGAATGAACGGCACGCTGGACGAAGCGGAGTTTCACGCAGCGAAGACACGGCTTCTGCAATCCGGTTCCGATGGCATGATTCACGGAATGCTGCCGAGGACATGGTGTATGCTGATGCATCTGTCGCAGCTTCTGAACCTGTTCCCCGGTGCCGGACTGGTCGCTCCCATTGTGATGTGGGCAATCAGCAAGGATCAGTCGCGCGAAGCGGATCGGCACGGCAGAGTCATCATCAACTGGCTGATCAGCAGTCTTATCTACGCGCTGGCAGGCGGAGTGTTGGTCTTCATGCTGGTGGGCATCCCCCTGCTCCTGGTGCTGGCGGCACTGGTCGTCATCTTCCCCATCGTAGGCGGCATCAAGGCGAACGATGGGATTCTGTGGAAGTACCCGCTGTCCATTCAATTCATGGACCCGGATGCAATCTGAATGATCGTGCTAGCAGCGTGCCGAGAATTCTGTATCACGACGGGGATCTGATCGCGGTTCACAAGCCGTCGGGGCAGTTCGTTCACGCGACAGACCTGAATCGTGCGGATACCGTGCCGCTGCTGCAGGAAGTGCGAGACGCCATTGGTGCGTGGATCTATCCCATTCATCGCCTGGACCGCGCGACTTCCGGAATCGTGCTGTTCGCGTTGTCTCCGGAGGTTGCAGCGGCGATGAGTCGCCGGTTTTCCGAGCGGCTGGTCCAAAAACGCTATCTGGCGCTCGTCCGCGGATTTTGCCCCGACTGTGTGATCGACCGACCGTTGAAACGCAAGGACAGCAGCAAGCGGCAGACTCCGGCGGCGGCTCAGGATGCCGTGACGAACATCGAGTGTTCGCAGCAGTTCGAATTTCCCGCGCCTTCCCGAGGATTCGAAACGACGAGGTGTTCACTGGTCAGCGCGGTACCCGCGACCGGTCGGTACCATCAGATTCGCAGGCACCTGAACGGGATCAGCCATCCGGTGCTGGGCGACACGTCTCATGGCGACACGCGCTGCAATCATCACTTTCGCGAACTCATTGGTCTGACCCGACTGTTGCTGGCCGCCGTCTCGCTGCAGTTCGGGCACCCGGTGACGGGCACCGCAGTCTGTCTGGAATGCGAGCCAGACGACGATTTCCGTAATGTCGTTGCCAGGCTGCAGCCATTCGGGTGCAGCGTGTGAATCCGATGCAGTGACCGCAACGGTCAGGGTGTTTGACACATCAAGACCGGTCCGATGTAATCCGGAAGCATTTCGACCGTCGCGTTCAGGATTCTTCTCGTGCCACGGAACTGGTCATTTCAACCACATGACGCTGCTGCCATTCGACAGCTTGCTCAGGAACTGCGAGTCTCGCCGCTTGTCGCGCAGGTTTTGATCGCTCGTGGCTTTCTGACAAGAGATTCCGCGCAGGGATTTCTTGACGCCAGACTTGTTGACCTGCGCGATCCGAACCTGCTGCCGGGAGTCAGTGTAGCCACCGATCGGATCGTTGCTGCGATGCAGGCGGGCCGGCGCATCACCATCTACGGCGATTACGACGTCGATGGCGTCACCGCAACCAGTATCCTGTGGCACTGCCTGAAACTGTCCGGGGCAACCGTTGACTACTACATTCCATGCCGCATGGAAGAAGGTTACGGGCTGAATGCTGTGGCAATCCGCCAGCTTTACGAAGAGGATCCGTCGCGGCTGCTGGTGTCGGTGGACTGCGGCATCGCCAGCATCGATGAAGCCGCTCTGGCCCGCGAGCTCGGCCTGGAACTGATCATTACCGATCATCACCACATCGGCGCTGTTCTTCCCGATGCTGCTGCGCTCGTACATCCGCGACTGCCGGGCACGGATTATCCGTTTGGCGAACTGTGCGGCGCGGGTGTCGCGTTTAAGCTCGCGTGGGCCGTTTGCCAGCGGTTGGGTGACGGAAAAAAAGCCAGCCCGAAAATGCGTGAGTTCCTGAAATCTGCTGTCGGCCTGGCCGCTGTCGGCACGGTTGCAGACGTCGTTCCGCTGGTCGACGAAAACCGTATCATCGTGCGTTATGGTCTGCACAGTCTGCGGGACAATCCGTCCATCGGCCTGGCAGCGCTGATGAAAATTGCGAAGCTGGATCAAGGCAACATTCTGAAAGCCGAGGACATCGCGTTCGGGCTGGCCCCGCGAATCAACGCCGCCGGAAGGCTCGGTCAGGCCCGCCTGGCCGTCGAGCTGCTGACGACGGCGGATCCGGCACGAGCTGTCGCACTGGCGACGTATGTCGACGAACTGAACAAGAACCGCAAGACCGTCGAACGCCGAATTCAGAAAGAAGCAAAGGAACAGGTCGCCGCGAATCCGGAATGGGAACATCATCCGACGCTGGTGCTGGCTCATCACGACTGGCATCCCGGCGTGATCGGAATCGTCGCCAGTCGCATTGCCGAAACATTCGAGAAGCCGACCATTCTGATTTCGCTGAAAGATGACGGCACAGGCCAGGGGAGCGGGCGAAGCTGGGCCGGATTCGACCTTTACGCCGGACTGGAGGCGTGTTCGGACTGCCTGATCGGCTTCGGAGGCCACAGGGCGGCGGCCGGTGTTCGGCTGAATGCCGGATCAGTCGAGCTTCTGCGAACGTCGCTGGCGAACTGGGCCATCAACAATTTTTCACCCGGTGAAGCGGATCTCTCGCTTCAGATCGACGCCGAGGTGCATCTGTCGGAGGTCACCCGCCAGGCTGTGCTGGAACTCGATCGTCTTGGGCCGTTCGGAGAAGCCAACCCGCAGCCACGATTCGTCGCCACCGGCGTGCAGCTCGCGGAACCCCCGAAAACGATGGGAGAAGGCGACCGACACCTGTCGCTGCGAGTCAAGCACCACAGCACGGTGCTGAGAGCAGTCGCGTTCGGTCGTGGCGAGTGGGCCAGCGAAATCGCAGCCGTCAGCGGCCCGCTGTCGATCAGCTTCGCGCCGGTCATCAATTCATTTAATGGCTATGATCGAGTCGAGCTGCACCTCATTGACTGGAATGTTCCGGTAGTTGTGTAGTCAGCGCAGTTTCTGCTGCCTGCGCGTCGCAGAGGCTTTGGGCGGAAATCTTCGTCAAACTCGACTCGGCGGGAATTGCGGAAATCGCTAGACTGCAGCGATTCCCTTGCGGGAGTTGCATGGAGCCGTCGTCGCTGATCCGGAGCGGATTTCCGGTCAACGGCGGCGCACAACTTTGAAGTCACGGACGACACGGATGTTTGTCCTGCGATCGTTGTTTTACCTCGCTGCGGTAACGGCACTGGTTTCGGCGCTGCCTATTGCTGTGGCCACCGACGACGCAGCAGTTGTCGATTCTGAATGGGCGGTGTCAGGAAACCTGCCGCCGGATGTCCAACTTGCCGCAAGGTCTGTCTTTCACGACGGCCCGGACAGCGGATTGCGGCTGCGTTTCACCAGCCGGCAGGACTTCCAGCAGGTGAAACTGCAGAGTCAGCATCCACCAGCGGTGCCGCTGCAGGAATTTCAGGCGACGCTGCGTTTCAATTCAAACATTGCCGGCGCGCGGCTCGGGCTGCGGCTGATCCTGCCGCGGCAGACAGATCCCCGGACCGGCAAACCGCTGGTCACCACAATTCCGGGTGAGCGTTACTCAAAGCCGGGACAGTGGCAGACTTTGACCGCCGGAACGTCGGCCTCGGCAGTGGATGCACAGATGCGCCGCATTCGCGCGGAACTGCATCGCAGCGACATTGATGCGACGGGAGCCTACATCCACGGATGCGTCCTGCAGATTGAAGTGAGTATCGGAGACACCTTTCTGGATCTGGGCGCAACGCAGTATGGACCGCTGGTGGCACCGCCGGCGCTGGTCGACGGTGACGGCTCGCCTCCACGCGACGGAACTTCCGCGCTGGACGTAAGCGGCCTGCGTTCCGGCATCAGCCCTGACACCACGGCTGTCCGGGCCAGTATTCGGCTCGAACGAAATCAGGTCTTCCTTGATGACTCACCGGTTTTCCTGCGTATGGCACCGGATCACGGCGAATCAGCCGATCAGTTGCGAACCCTGGGACTGAATGCTGCCTGGGTCAGCGACTACCGCGATCAGAATCGACAGAGCGAACTGCTGCGGAGTAATCTGATTGTGATGGCGACGCCGCCGCATCCTCAGTTCGATCCGACCAGCTACGACGCTCCGCTGCAGGGACTGCTGCCGCTGGAACAGGCGTGCCCGCTCGTGTCGGCGTTTCTGATGGGAACACGTGTTGATGCGACGCAGCTGCCGCACCTGATGGCATGGACTCGCGAGGTTCGCAGTGCAGATCGCATTCTTCAGCGGCCGCTGATGGCCGACATGACGACCGGTGAAGGCGTTGCGTCGCGCGAAATTGACCTCGTCGGAATCGGCGAACACGTCATCGGTCGCAACCGCACCTTCGGCGAGGCCCGTAATCTCATCTACCAGCGACATCGCGCCGCATCGCAGCTCACACTTCCCTGGACGTGGCTGCAGACAGAGCCATCCAGCGATCTGGCAACATGGCGCGAATCCCGCGGGTTGGAACCGCTGCCCATTGAACCCGAACAGTTGACGATGCAGTTGATCGCGGCGCTCTCGGGAGGCTGCCGCGGCGTCGGCTACTGGAAGACCCGGTCTCTGACGGGCAGTCAGCCCGTGTCGCCAACAGTGGATCCTGCAAGTCTCGAGCGAGCGGCTGATGAATCGCGTCTGTCGATCGAACTGGCCAACCTTTACCTGCAAATTCTGGAACCGCTGCTGGTCGGTGGACGGATTGAAGGCCACATTCCCGTCAGCATCGGTCGCCCGCTCGCAGCCCGGTCGAGCGCATCGACGGGTGATGGGGCGTGGCTGTCCCCGTTCGCCGCGTCTGCCGGAATGAAACCTGTCGTTCTGGATGGCGTGCCCGACGCCCCGGACGCTGCGGTCATCACCAGCGGGATCAATTCGCTGATCCTGGCGGGGTACTGGGACAACTCGTCACAGTTCGTTCCTGACTCGCTGTTCGCAAAGCGTGCTCAATTGACGGTGGCGGCCAGTGAAACCGCATCGGCGTGGCGCGTCACTGCGACGGGCATCGCCAGCCTGCCTCGAAACATGACGGCCGGTGGTCTGCAGCTCGATATCCCGGACTTCGACCAGTTTGCCATGTTTTTCATTTCCTCCGATCCGGATCAGGCCCGGCAGCTTGATCTGCGAATACGCGAGGTGGCCGATCGAGCGGCGCGGATTCAGGTGGTATTGACCCGGCGGAAATACGAGCGAGTCCTGCGAACCTCTGCCGCCATCGATGAAACAGGACGTTCGCAGCCTCAGCTTCAGTCGCAGATACGGCACGCCGCCGCACGTCTGGATCAGGCCGATCTGGCACTCGACCGCAGCGAGTACCGCGCTGCCGAGCAACTGGCAATCGAAGCGGCGAGGACTCTCCGATCCGTGCAGCAACGGTACTGGATGGCGGCTGTCAGGGACCTGTCGTCTCCCACGGCCAGCCCGCACACGATGGCGTTCGCGTCTTTGCCGGATCACTGGCAGATGCTGGACCGGATCGAGCAGGCGGCTGACGATGTCCGTTCCGTCGGCCCGGGCGCAGAACGGCTGCCTTCGGGGAACTTCGACAACCTGCGCTCGATCGAAGCTGCTGGCTGGAGCGCCCCGATACTACCGACCCGGTCCGTCTACGTGGGAACCGCGGACGTTCTGAGCGACCGGGATCCGTCACAGCGATTTCTGCGGATGCTGGCTTGGAAGCCAGCCGCCGAATCGGCACGGGCGCGACCACAACTGTCGCTGCTGGTCATGCCGCCAGCCGTTGAAGTCGCCGCCGGCGACATTCTGGAAATCAGCGGACGAGTGCGTCTGGGGCAAAAGGTGCGGCCGGAAGACGCGTTCCCGCTGCTGGTCTTTGATGACGAACTCGGACCGGAATCCGCGGTCCGACCCGTTTTGGAACCGTCCTGGCGAACGTTTCAAATGTTCCGGCAGGCAGGCCGCAGCGGCCAAGTTCAGTTCACTTTCGTCCTGAACGGGAGTGCGGAAGTGCATCTGGACGACGTTTCCGTCAGACGAGTCGCCGCGGCCGCATCGCCGTGGCCAACTCAGGCCGCCGGGTACACTCTCCCGTCGCCTGCCGCGTCGTTGCCGGCACTCGAAAAGTCGCCGCCGCGTATTCGTCTCAATCCGCCGATTGCCCAATCGCCGAGCCCGGGGCATGCACTGCGATAATTTCGTCCGCTGTTGGGCTCCGACCACGCTGGCGGCGTGTCGCGGTGGCTGTGCAGACATGACGCACTTTTTCCCGAACGCAGGGCGCTCGGGACGCGGCTCACTCGCTTCCGTGAGAATGTGTCCACTGGCTTCAGAGGGTTGCCGGAGGTACTTGCAGATCTATCGTCAATCGGTACGCTGTGCCCCGTCTCAGCCAGCCCCATCTTTGAATTCCTGTCAGAAGGACAACGCCGGAATGCCCATCGCAACGCCAAAACAGTATGCCGCAATGCTCGACGCGGCTCAGCAGGGAGGGTACGCGTACCCCGGCATCAACGTTACGTCCATTGTGACAATCAACGCCGCCCTGAAGGCATTCGCCGACTCGAAATCGGACGGCATCATTCAGTTTTCCACGGGTGCCGGTGAATTCGCCTCCGGCCTGAATGTAAAGGATGCTGTTCACGGAACGATCGTGCTGGCCGAGGCTGCTCATCGTCTGTCCGAGAAATACGACATCCTGATCGGGCTTCACACCGATCACTGTCAGCCGAAAAAAGTAGATTCGTTTCTTAAGCCGCTGATCGCCGCAACGGCTGCCCGACGAGCCGCCGGACAGCCGAACCTGTGCAATTCTCACATGTTCGATGGTTCAGAACTGCCGCTGGATCAGAACATGGCCACGGCCAAAGAACTGCTGAAGCTGTGTGCGGAGAACGAGATCATTCTGGAAGTCGAAGCCGGCGTGGTCGGCGGTGAGGAAGACGGCATCGATCATTCAGACGCTCCGGCCGACAAGCTGTACACCTCGCCGGAAGACATGGTGCAGGTGCATGAAGCACTCAACGGTCTGGGCCGCTTCATGTTCGCCGCGACGTTCGGAAATGTTCACGGGCATTACAAGCCAGGAGCCGTCAAGCTGCGTCCGGAAATCCTGCGGGACGGTCAAAAGGCCGTCATGGACAAGTACGGTGCCGCCGCGGAGTTCGATCTGGTGTTCCACGGCGGATCCGGTACTCCTTCGGCACAGCTTCAGGAAACGCTGGACTACGGTGTGGTGAAGATGAACATCGACACCGACACGCAGTATGCGTTTACTCGACCGGTCGCCGACTGGATGCTGAAGCACTACGACGAAGTGCTGATGGTCGACGGCGAAATCGGCTCAAAGAAATCCTACGACCCGCGCACGTACCTGAAGCTGGCCGAAGCTGGCGTGGCAACAAGACTGCAGCGAGCCTGCGACGACCTGCGCAGCACGGGCAAGACAATCTGCGGCAAGGTCTGAGACCTCACTCAGCACTTGTCACGAAATTGCCTTGCGCCTCGTCAACTCCTGGTTTTCGGGTTCGTGCGATCGGCGAGCAGCGCGACGTCAGTCCGCTTTCACGGCAACGGCGAAATGCGGTTGTGGCGAAATGCGAATGGGGCAGCGGCGGCGCGATGGCGGACTCACGTCGCGCCGCTCGCCAGCGCGCGGGCGTGTTGCATGCGATTCGGCGAGAACCGCGATCTGGCCTGTGCAAATCACCGCCCATTCCCACCGCTGAAGCTGGCAGTCTGGAGATTCCCGAAGTGGCAGAAACCGCCGATATGCGGATTCTGGTCCGGAATCCCCCGTCCGGCGGGCCGGATCGATGTTGCAGCGGTTTTCACCGATCCGTATTCTTTCGGACCTCTCCTTTCTCACCTCATATTCTGCTCGTCGACAACATCCGCATCCTGCGAACGTGTCGGCGGCCTCCCTTCCAGACTCTCCTCACGATCCGGCCAGCGTCGTCAGTCAACGGTCTTCGCATCAGTCGCTACACAGCGTCGCATCTGCGATCAACGGCCGTGGCTGCTGACAGGCCCCCGTCACTCCTCCGTTGCGGAAAAGGCACGCGTTATGCGCTGCAACTGTCCTGTAAACCTGCTGTTGTTTCTGTCAGTCGCGGCCGGACTGATGTCTGGTGCGGGCTGCTATTCGATGAACGGATACGTCATGAACGCATCCGGCAGATCGTACTACGATCAGGGCAACTACGCTGCGGCGGCCGCCGAGTTTGAGAACGCCGTGGCCAGCGATCCGGCAAATCCGGACTACATCGCGAATCTGGCCCGCGCTCGCTACAAAATGGGTGATGCCGCAGGAGCCGAGCATCTGTACCGCCAGGCACTTACGATGGCACCGTCACACCAGCCTTCGTATCACGGTATGTCAGAAGTGATGCTGGCCAGCGGGCGCGGTGATCAGGCGGCTCAACTGCTGACAACCTGGGCGGCGACACAGCCATACATCGCCGAATCACACGTCGAACTGGCGTGGCTGCAGAACGAGATGGGCGACAAGCAGGCTGCGGCTCAGTCGTTGCAGCAGGCGCTGCAGGTCAATCCGAATCACGCCACCGCACTCGCTCACCTGGGCCAGTACTATCACGATCAGGGACAACCCGCTCAGGCTGCGGCGATGTACCAGCAGGCCCTGCAGGCGGACTGGAATCAGCCTCAGGTTCATTCGCGTCTGGCATCCGCCGCGCAGGCTGCCGGCATGTCCAGTCCTATGGCAACAACCGCGATGGCTCGTGGTGTGCATCCCAACAGCATTCCGCGTCAGCAGATGGCGTTCGGCCCGCCGCCGAATGCGCAGATGCAGTTCGCTCAGCGGCCAATGGCTCCGGGAATGATGCCGCCCGGCATGCAGCCGATGATGGCGCAGGCTCCAGCGTGGGGAATGGCAAGCGGAATGCCACACAACGGAATGCCACACAACGGAATGCCACACGGCGGAATGCCGCAGCAGGGAATTCCGCCTCAGATGGCGATGAACGCGTACCCCGGCATGACCGGCTTTGCTCAGCCGACGGGCCAGCCGGTGGCTGCTCAGCATCCCGTCACGGCCCCGCATTCTTCGGGCGGCGTGGTCGAGCAGGCAGCCATTCCGGCCGGGATTAACCCGCTGTCGGCAATGGCGCTTGGACCGGCAATGGGGATGTCCGGTTCCCCGGAAACGATGACGTTCACGCCGGCTCCGAAACCCGCAGGCGGAACGCTGCCCCTTCCCATACCGGATCCGGCGTTCGTTCACGCAAGCCCGGAACCGCAGTCGACCGGCACCGCATCGAACGGTCTCGATTTCTCTGCCATCACAACGGCGTCGAGTTCGCAACTGCCCGAGGTTGAGGCGTTCTGACCAGTGCCTGCTCGACGTCGTGCGACCGGAAGGCCGAGCGGTGCCGTCGGCCTGGTTCAGCAGCGATCGATCGCCGACTTCGTCATAGACCGGCGCGAGTGACGACTCATCGAAACTCGCCTCGCGGAAAATCGGCCGGTTCGACTAGACTTTCCGCAGTGCGACGTGCATTCAACATGCATTAATCTACCTCAGGATGGCGGCTTCAGCGAGGCGGACAGGATGTTCAGCAGGCACTCACGATCACGGCGGCAGGTTCAGCGGGCGGTCGAACTGTTTGAATACCTGCGTACCCGGCTGAATACAGCGGTTTCGGTCCGGTTGTGGGACGGAACGGTGGTGCCGCTGGGTGAGAACGTCGTACCCGGTCTGGAAATCCGCATCAGCAGTCCGGGAACGATAGGAGCGTTGCTGCGAAGGCCGTCGGCAGACACTCTGTTGAGGCTGTATGCTCGCGGGGCCATCGACTATTCCGGCGCGGATCTGGTGACGCTGATCGAAACGGCCCGCGTCCGGAACAGCCGCCGCAAGACTCGCGGACTGCCGTTGAGTCTGCTGGCTCGCTTTGCGTCGGCATTTGTGACGGCTCGCGGTGAAGGCACCACGGTCGCTCATCATTTCGCGGGCGACGAGACCGGATTGAATCGCCGTCAACAGGACAACAAGGATTTCATTCAATTCCACTACGATGTGAGCAACGACTTTTATCGGCTGTTTCTCGACGAACAGATGGTCTACAGCTGTGCCTATTTCCATGACTGGGGCGATTCGCTGGAGCAGGCTCAGATCAACAAACTGGATATGGTCTGCCGCAAGCTGCGTCTGCAGGCCGGTGAGCGTTTTCTGGACATTGGCTGCGGCTGGGGAGCACTCGTGTGTCATGCAGCTCAGCACTATGGCGTTCAGGCTCACGGAATTACGCTGTCCGAACAGCAACTGGCTCTGGCACAACGCAAAATTGAAACACTTGGGCTGCAGGACAGAGTCACGGTGGAACTTTGTGACTATGCGGACGTGGAAGGCCCGTTTGACAAGATCGCCAGCATTGGCATGGTCGAACATGTCGGCATTGACAACATGTCCGGCTATATGCGGAAAGTCGGATCACTGCTGCCGGATCGCGGCCTGTTTCTGAATCACGGCATCACGCGTCCCGGCAAGCTTTCTGACAAGGCGTTCCGAAAGATGTCACCGGAACGCCGGCTGCTGGCGAAGTATATTTTTCCCGGTGGCGAACTGGATCACCTGGGGCACATGGTGCAGTGCATGGAATCCAGCGGCTTTGACGTCCACGATGTCGAAGGCTGGCGAGATCACTATTCGCTCACATGCCGCCACTGGTGTCGGCGGCTGGAAGCCAACAGGGACGCAGCGATCCGGCAGATCGGCGAGGAAAAGTACCGCATGTGGATGCTGTATCTGACCGGCTGCGTGTTTGCCCTGGGAGACGGCGGAGCACGCATCTACCAGACAGTCGCCACACGTCACGCGTCACGCGGACTGTCGGGAATGCCCTGCACTCGCGAACATCTGTATCACGCCCCGGATGCGGCGGTTGTGCCCTTTCAACCCCGGCACCGCGCTGCCTGATCGTTGTGGCGACGCGTGATTTCCAGGTTACGGCCGGCTGTTGAAATTCAGCACGATACCGAGCATGGCACCGTGGCCACTTTCTGCGACGTTACCCGCGGATCATCACGCATCGGTCGCAGCTGCGGGTTCAGGGACCGACGACGGACGCTTTGTGCTGGTGGTTGTCAGCAGGATACGAAATTCCGTTCCGGACGGATCGGAACGCACCAGTTCGATGGCTCCGTCCAGTTCGTTTTCCGCCAACTGACGGCAGACGAACAGGCCGAGTCCGGTGCCCGTGGACTTTGTCGTGAAGTACGGCTGAAAGATGCTGGCCTGAGCTTCCGGGGGAATTCCGTGGCCTTCGTCTTCGATGGAAATCGCGACCAGTGATCTGCCGTCGGCGTCCCGCTCGCCGATCGATGTGGAAACGCGGATGCAGGCTCCTTCTTCGGTCGCATCAAGGGCATTCAGGATCAGGTTCAGCACCACCTGCACCAGTTGGTCGTAGACGGTTTTTACCGGCGGCATGTCCGGGGCGTAATTGATTTCGACCTTCTTGCCTTTCCATCGCTTGTAATACTTGGCAATGCTCAGAGCGTTGTCGATGGCGGCATGAATATCGACGACGGTGACACCTTCATTGGCTGGCCGGCTAAAGCCGACCAGTTCTCCAAGGATTCGTTGGATGCGGCGCAGCTGGCCGGACACAATTTCCAGGCGTTCGTTTGTATAGTCGTCCTGATTTCGGCGTTTCAGCATTTGCACGATCGAGCTGATGGACGCCAGGGGGTTGCCGACTTCGTGAGCGATTCCGGCAGCCAGCAAGCCGAACGCGGCCTGCTTTTCCTGCTGCACCAGCAGAGCCTGCGATTCCTGCAGCGCCTTGGTGCGCTCGCGGATGCGGTGTTCCAGCAGCGACTGATTCTCCCGTAGTTTGTCGTTGAGTTCGCCGGTTCTGCGTTCGGCCATTTTCAGCAGCTCAGTCAGTGAAATGACGGCCCATGCGGCCCACGCCAGAAACACCAGCGTCAGCAGAAGTATCACAAAGTCGCCGCGACCGCTTTCCGCAGAATTCAGGCCAAGCACGGTGTAGCTGCAGGCGTGCAGTGTAAATGTGGCAAACGTCAGGGCCGGTTTGTGACGAATGGCACACACCAGCAGCGACAGGAAGTAGTAGAACCGAAACGGACTTTCGATACCTTCGTCGAAGTAGCACAGCAGCCCGATGAACAGGGCTTCCATGATGGAAACGACAATTCGGAACTGTGCGAGAAACACCTTTCCACGAAGGCTCCACCAGGTGTCGACCATTGCGTACACGGCACCGAGCGTCAGAATCGTGTTTAGTTCCGCCTGCCGACCGCCGCGATCCGCGGCAGGAATCACATCACCGGCGTTCGCCAGCAGGTATCCGACAACCAGCCCGAACCAGCGAATGCGCAGCGTGATCGATTCAGCGCGCAGTTCGCGCCGACCGGGGCTTAGTTCCGCGACGACGTCCGCGTTCACGTCGCGTACGGGTCTGACAGGGTCGCCGGAGGGCAGATCGGAACGGGACGAATCGTCAGCGGCGGCGCTCATGGATTTCCAGACCCGATTCCCGCGCACAGAAGCAGAGCCACGGACCTGCTGAATCCGTGGCTCTGAATGGACAACCTCATGTCATCGGAAGCGGACATGGTCTCAATCAGACGACCCTGGTAACACCGGGCATCGGGATGTCGTAGGTCAGGTCTTCGTTGGGCAGCACCGGCGGTGTGTCTTCGAAGCTGTGCATACTTTCGACGGGGGCGATAACCAGGTCGGAATTGTAACATTCATCCCAGGTCAGTTCGGCTCCGCTGTAGCTGCACATGCGACCGAAGATGGCTGTCATAGTGCTGTGAGCGCCGTATTCGCCTTCGTTCGGACGTTTGCCGGCACGGAAATCGGCAAACAGGTCATGATGTTCCTGCTGGTGTCCGCCGCGTCCGCCGCGACCGTAGCTCCAGACTTCGTTGCCTTTCGGATCGAAAATTTTGGCTCCGCCGATGTGGCACGAGCCCTTCGTCCCGTGTGCGAACTCGTCGACTTTGTTCCAGCAGTTGTTGATGTGCCGGCACTCGCTGAGCATCACCGTGTCGCGGCCAAACGGAGTCTCGCCGTAGGTGAACTCGATCATATGGTGGTCGTAGATCTCACCGAATTCCTTACCGGTTCGGACCTGGCGACCGCCGACTCCCTGCGCCTTGATCGGGTGAGTTCCCATCAGCCAGTTGATGACGTCGATGTTGTGAATGTGCTGCTCGACAATGTGATCGCCGCACAGCCAGTTGAAGTAGTACCAGTTGCGCATCTGGTATTCCATTTCGGTCTGGCCTTCTTCACGTGGTTTGACCCACAGATAGCCGCTGTTCCAGTAGGCTCGCGCGGCCACAATGTCGCCGATGGCTCCGTCCTGCAGGCGCTGAATCGTTTCCATGTACGCTGGTTCATGGCGCCGCTGCAGGCCGATCTGGACCAGCAGGTTTTTCTTCTTCGATTCTTCGACGGCCGCCATAAATTTGCGAATTCCCGGAGCATCCACGGCAACCGGCTTTTCGGCAAAGATGTGCTTGCCCGCCTTCACGGCCGCTTCAAAGTGCAACGGACGAAAGCCAGGCGGCGTGGCAATCAGCACGAGGTCGATGTCCTGTTCCAGCACCTTCTGGTAGGCGTCGTAGCCCAGGAACTGGCGTTCGGCCGGCACGTCCACTTTGTCTTTGTGAATCTTCTGCAACGATGCCAGACTTCCTTTCAGCCGATCTTCGAAGACGTCCGCCATCGCGACCAGTTTCGTTGGCCCTTCTGTGTTCATCGCCTGTTCGGCCGCACCGGTGCAGCGACCTCCGCAGCCGATCATTCCCAGCCGAACGGTTTCGTCGTAGCTGACGTGAGCCGCCTGGACGGCGTTCAGGCGGCTGAGTGCCGCTCCTGCAGCGACGGCTGCGGAAGACGTTCTCAGGAAGTCCCGTCGGGACGCGTTGCTGTTTTCGGTCGACATGGCTGTGATCACTCCCTGGGGGAAATCGTAAGAATAGGCAGGTGCCGGTGCGGCGGGGTGACGGAGGTGGACCGGCATGCATTCGATGTTAAGCATCCGACTTGCCGTCCGCAAACAAGGCCACGGAAAAATGTCGGTGGCTCTGGCGTCCGCATTTCGTGCCGGTGCCGCGCGGCTGCCGGTTTCATGGACGTGTTGAGTCGTTCAGGCCCTCTCCGAAAGATCTGGTGTTGCACTCGGCCTGGCCTTTCGGCCACAGGTCAAACGGGCTTGGCAGTTCATTGTCTGCGGCGCGAGAACCGAAACAACAGTCGTGCTATCTCATCTGCTCGGCAATCAGAAACGCGATTTCCATGGCCTGTTCATAGTTCAGGCGCGGGTCTACCTGGCTGCGATAGTCGCGGTGCAGATCGGACTCCGTCAGATTCGCCGGCCCGCCAACGCATTCGGTCACGTCTTCGCCGGTCAGTTCGAGGTGAATGCCGCTGAGCCGTGTGCCGCATTCGTTGTGAATGCGAAAGGCGGTGATCAGTTCCGATGTGATGTCGTCAAAGGAACGCGTCTTGTAGCCGTTGCGAGTGGACTGTGTGTTTCCGTGCATGGGATCGCAGCTCCACAGAACGCACGCGTTGGCGCGCCGGACGGCATCGGCCAGCAGCGGCAGCCGCGACGCGATGCGTTCTGCTCCGAAGCGGTGAATCAGAGTCAGCCGGCCGGGGACGTTTTCCGGGTTGAGCGTGCGGATGAGATCCACCAGTTCGTCGCCCGCAATCGTGTTGCCGATCTTCACGCCGATGGGATTGCGAATGCCGCGAAAGTATTCCACGTGAGCACCGTCGATGGCCCGCGTCCGGTCGCCGATCCACGGCAGATGAGTGCTGAGGTTGTACCAGCCTCGCTGGCGCTGATCGGTGCGGGTCAGCGCCTGTTCAAACAGCAGGTGCAGACCTTCGTGAGACGTGAAGAAGTCGACTCGCGTCAGTTGTTCGAGTTCGCCCGACGAGACGGCTTCCATGAAGCGGATCGAGTCGCTCAGCGATTCCAGAAGCAGCTGGTACTTGCGTGACCCTGGCGTATTGCGAACGAATTCCAGATCCCAGTTTTCGGGATGATGCAGGTCGGCGAATCCGCCTTCGCTGAGTGCCCGAATGTAGTTGATCGTCAGTGCCGCCCGTTCGTAAGCTCGCAGCATCAGTTCCGGGCGCGGTTTGCGATCGTTTTCGGTAAACCCGCTGCGGTTGACGATGTCGCCGCGGTAGCTGGGCAGTTCGACGCCGCCGCGGGTTTCCGTGCTGGTGGACCGAGGTTTCGCGTACTGCCCGGCGATTCGCCCGATGCGCACGATCTTCTGCTTTGATCCGCAGATCAGCACCAGGCTCATCTGGATCAGAACTTTCAGCTTGCGCAGGATGACGGTTGCATTGCAGTCGTCGAAGCTTTCTGAACAGTCGCCTCCCTGCAGCACGAAGGCCTTTCCGGCCGCGGCATCGGCCAACTGGCGGCGCAAGCGGTCCACTTCCCACGCGGTCACCAGCGGAGGCAGTCGGGCCAGCCCCTGCAGCACCTGTTTGACGCTCGTGTCGTCATCGTAGACGGGTTGCTGCTGAGCCAGGCGGGATTGCCACGAATCGGGCGTCCATTGATCGTTCATTGGCGGCGGTTCTTCACGGCAGGAATCCGCGCTCGCGCAGTTCCTGAACGTTATCAGGAGCGCTCGTGCGAACCCGTTCCGCAGCGTACTTCAGCAGTGCAAAGCCCGCCATGCCGGCCGGCGCGGACAAAATCGCCGTGTGCTCTTCTTCTTCGGCATCCAGTTGGCGGTTCAGGCGATCAACGGCTTCATCGACAGTGTCGGTGACGATCCTGTCAGGACCGTGGCGGTTGCTGAGCTTCAAATTGGAAAACGCCGCGCTGCGGGTCATCAGAAAGTCGATGAACCCGAAGTCATTGTTGTCTTCGAAGAAATCCAGAAACTCGGGCCTTAGATTGTCGGGGGTAATAATTTTGGGACGAGTGATGGTCACCTGGCCACGCCGAATTGCGACGGTGTCGTCATGATCTGTCGCAGGGGTGACCAGAAAATATGGCAGCTCGGAATCGCCGAACGTGAACAGCGAGAAACGGACGCCGCGTTCGATGCGCACGGACTTCCACAACCTGTGAAACTGTTCTTCCCGATCAAATTCGTTGAACATCAGCACAATTCGCAAACGCGTTTCTGTCAGCAGCTGCCTGGGCATCGCACGGCACGCCACCGGCACATGCATTTCATCTACGGCCTGAAGTCTCGCCGCCCCGGAACTTTTGTCAACGATTGATGCAAAAGCCGGGTCGACGGTAGCCAAGCAACACGGTTGCCGATATCACCCGCTCATGATTTCAAATCCGCGACAATCCACCGGCATCGCGCGACTGGATGAGGCTCTGGGCGGCGGGCTGATTCCCGGGACGCTGACCGTCGTCATGGGAGCCACCGGGATCGGCAAGACTCAGCTGGGCATCAGCTGCGCTCATGCCGGAACGACGCAGGAAGGGACGCCGGGCATCATCTTCGACCTGACGACCCGCGGTGATTCTCAGAATCAGGCCGAGTACGCCGAACGCATGCGAGACTGGACGC
>CAZHET010000081.1:0-17383 GCA_964531585.1 uncultured Planctomycetaceae bacterium
AGCATCAAAATTGCGGTCTCGTACTTCGGCGACAAGCGTCCACATTCCCAGACCCAGCGACGGTTCCTTCTTCGCAGACACGTTCAGCCGCTTTGGTACGTCGGAAACCAGGTAGCGAATCATCTGTCGGGTTGCTCGCGCGAAGTCGCCCAGATCTTCTTTCGGTTCGGCTCCGGGAGCCAGCGGCACTGTCAGATCTCGCTGCAGTTTGCCCTGAATTTCCTGCAACCCTTCATGCAGTCGCCAGCGCCAGAAGTCACCGACGCACAGCGCTGCCGAACGGCCTCGACCGAAACGCTGCACGACGAGAGCCGGCCATTCGGCACCGCTGGAATCGTGGACGGTGGCCATTACGACGGCTCCGGGTCGGATGAATTCGGCCGGGTTCAAAGTGCGGAAGTCCGGCATCCGACTGAGTCGTTGTTCTTCGGCCTCCTCACCGGAACGCAGTCGCACCCACGGTTGCAGCCAGCCATCGCGAGTCAGACCTAACCGCACGGGGCCGCTCGGCCCGTCTATCGAACGATGCAGGTCGATCGGCAGCATTTCGCCCACTGGAGTGCGGTCGTATTCGCCGTTGCGGAACGATTCCTGACCACCGGTCATCATCAGTCCGCCGCCGCGTTTGCTGACGAATTCGTACATCAACTGAAGCTGATCGGCCAGAAAGAACCCGGCTTCGATATCGTCCAGAATGATCGCGTCGTACTTGAACAGCTCCTCCGCTTTTTCCGGGAACCCGGTCAGCAGTTCCGCTTCGTCTTCGGTGCCGAGTCGCACCAGCACCGGTTCGTCGAATTCCTCGGCGACTTCCTGTTCGGCTTCGTCGAAGCCTCGCAGCAGCGAGTTGGACGTTTCGTTTTCACGGCCGCGGAAGTCGAACTTTGCTTCCTTCCTGGCGACACGAATCAGCCCGACCAGGTGAACCTTCGGATCGGCTTCGGCGGCTCGGCGGAAGAACTTGAATTCCCAGTTCGGGCGCCCGCTGACGTACAGCACGCGGCGTTTTTCGCTGCCTCGATCGACCGCCACCAGCCGCTGGTTGTTGACGGACGTGGCTTCGTCAGCGACGGGTGTTTCGTCGTCGTGCAGCGCTTCCAGCTTTACGTTGTAGAACACGGTGCCGGTGTCGTCCGGCCGCACCTGAAATCTCAGCGGAGAATCGTCGTTTGCGCCACGAGTCTGAGTCTCCACCGGCACACCCTGATCGTTCTGCAGCGTCGCGCGAACCTTGTGGTCGCTGTCAAGCCCCGAGGTCAGTGCCTGAATCTGCAGCGTCACCGGAGCGTCATCGAAGGCTGTTTGAGTCACCGAGATCGTGCCGACAGAAACATCGGGCCGCGAACTTTCGTCGGCGGGAATGACGGGATACACCGGTGCCAGCCCCTGCAGTTCGTCGAGTGACGCAGCAATGTCAGTGGCGTTGCCATCGGTCAGCAGCAGGATGCCGGCCAGCGGCTGGTTGCTGAAACGTTCTTTCAACTGCTGCAGCGATGTCTGCAGGTTGGACGCCGAACCGTTGAAGTCCGGCTGACCAAACCGGTCAACTCGTTCCAGCCGGTCACTGACCAGATAACGACGCAGTTCGAAGTCCTGATCGATGCGGTTGAGCCAGCCGTTCGGTTCGGTGCGTTCGCCGGATTCCAGCAAAGCTGCGAACTCATCAGCACGAGTGGAATCTTCGTTCGCCGCGACCAGATGACTGCGGCTGACATCGGCAACAACAGCGAATACGTTGGCCCCGCGTCGCGGACGAGCACTGCTCCAGAGCGGATTGACCAGACATGCAACAATCAACAACCAGCCAATAACTCGCAGCGTCGTCGCCAGCCCCAGCGCGAGAAACTGCCGGCGGCTGACCCACAGAGCGAGCAGAACGCCGGCAACACCGACCGCGATGGCGGGAAGCAGCCAGTCGTCGTCCCCCATGACAAGACCAGCGACGGTTGGGAGGTGAAATGGAGTCATTGGGTCAGGTGAAGGAAAGTGGAATAACGAATATCGAACGAGGAATTTTAAATAACGAAGGACGACTTGCCCGGGTATCACATCTTGCCGTCAGGCAAGTTGTGCCGCGCAGCGGTCGGAAATCGCTCGTGAACGGTGCTGAAACCGTTGATTCACACCTGCTGATTTAACCCACCGCAAAACAGGCAAGTGCGGTTCCGTGTCGGTGTTCGCGAGCAAGCCTCGGCCGAACAAATTGGCAATTTTACTGTGCAACAGAGTGTTCACAGATAAGACGAGGCGGCGCCTCCCTGGCAGCGCGTTCCAGGGCGGAGCTCTGGAACGAGTTGAGTTATTCCTCCGCCCGACTTTGACCGAGGAGTTCGTAGTAGCGCTGGACCAGTTCGTCGAATTCGTCGGGCACGGGTTCGCGATCAATGGGCACCATCGAACGGTCGGATTCCAGACGGGCGAGTTCCTGAGTGATGCGGCGCTGCAGCACCTGCATTTCTTCCAGCAACTGCGACTGCACCAGATCCCATTGCGGTTCCGTTCCGTGACGGCGGAATTCCGCACGGATCGAACGAGCCCGGTCGCGCACCTGAGCGACCCGGTTGCGCAGGTCGGGGTCTTCCAGCATTTCTTCCACGTCGCGCAGGCCGTCTGAGAAATCCCGGAAGTCGTCACCGGTCAGCGGCTGGTAGCGGACGTTGCCGTCACCTCCGCCACCACCTGTGCTTCCGCCTCGACGACCTCCGTCGAGCAGCGCAGATCCCTGCTGCCCGTTTCGACGAAGCGGCACCGGTTCGTCGGAACCGCGGTCGTTGTTCGGCTGCCCGCCCTGCCGGCCGTCGGCGTTGCCAGCGGATTGTGACTGGCCGGACTGGCCTTGTTGACCGCCCTGCTGTTGACCGCCCTGCTGTTGACCGCCCTGCTGTTGACCGGATTGCTGGGACTGAGACTGCTGATCTCCCTGTTCTCCGCCCTGCCCCTGCTGTCCGCTCTGGCCCTGTCCGCTCTGCCCTTGTTCGCCCCGTTGGGATTGTTGGCCCTGTTGGCCCTGTTGGGATCGCTGGCCTTGTTGGCCCTGTTGAGACTGTTGGCCCTGTTGCTGCCCGGACTGGCCGCCTTGTTGTGACTGCTGATCCTGCTGCTGCTGTTGATCGGACGGCTGACTGCCCTGCCCCTGCTGGCCGTCTTGTGGCTGACCCTCGGGTTGTTCATCGCCCGACTGCTGCTGCCCGCTGCCAGTACGACGTTGCTGGTCCTGCTGGTCATCGGACGGAGCCTGTCCCGGCTGGCCGTTTTGGTCGCGAGTTGTTCCGGGTTGTCGCTGCGAGTCGCCAGGCTGGCCGCCGGGTTGACCTTCGTCCGGCTGGCGCTGACCGGACGGCGACTGCTGCTGATCCGGGTTGGGCGACGGAAGACGCTGGATGCTTCGGCGCTGTGTGCCTGGTTCGCCGGCAGCGGAATCCCGTTGTCCATTCCGGCCGTCGCCGGGCTGCTGATCGGCATTCGGGTTCTGGCCGGTGGCTTCGGCAATCTCGGACGAGAGTTGCTGTGACAGGTCATCCAGTTGCTCGCTGGCTCGCCGAAGCGACTCGGCTTCACTGCCAAGGACTGCGTCGGCCGCACGCTCGATGCCTTTCTGCAGATCGTCGATGCCATTTCTCGCGATCTGTTCGGCCTGCTGAGACTGATTCCACAGGCCGCGACCTACCAGGATTTCGGTTGCCTCCAGCGCTTCCTGCGGTTTCTTCTCCCGCATTTCACGGATGGTTTCGTACAGCCTGCGTGACAGCAGGGGTTCGCTGCTTTCGGCTTCCTGCACGATCTGCTTCGATTGCTCGACAATGTGTTCCAGACGGTCCCGCTGGTCGGCGACCTTTTCCTGCAGACCTTCGCGGTTGCGATTCGACCGCAGCGACGGTGCCTGGTCGGTGTCATTGGATTCGTCGTCGGAACCTTCCCCTGCGATCTCGCGAGCGATCTGTTCCTGCTGTTCGCTCAGATCGCGCGCCTGCTGGCGCAGGTCGCGCATCGCTTCACTGAACGCGGACGATGTCTGATTGCGGAAGTTTTCCTGCAGCTCCTCAAACTGCCGTTCGGCTCGCGTACCTTCTGCGATTGCTTCGGCCAGTTTGCCTTCGTCCATCGCCTCGGAAGCGCGCTGAACATTGTTGCGAGCCTGTTCGATCTGTTGTCGCGACTGCTGGTTCTGTTGCTGCTGCTGAGGTGACGCCTGATCCATGCGTTCGCGCAGCTCGTCGACATCCCGCAGCATTTCGCGCTGCTCCTCGCGAAGACGTTTGAGTTCTCGTTCGATCTCTTCGCGTTCTTCGTCCGTCTGAGCGGCTCGCAGTTCGGATTCGAGCTGCTTCAGACGCTCATTCAGCATCTCCTGACGTCGGGCGAGTTCCTTCAGACGGTTCAGAAGCTGAAGCTGTTCGCGCTGTTCGGCGGACTGTTTCTGCTGCTGCTGAGCCTGGCTTTCGGATTCGTAGCGATTGCGATCGTTGTCGAGTTCCAGTTGATTCAACTGCTGCTGAGCCGCACTGTTCTGTCGTCCCTGTCCCTGCCCCTGCTGAGACTGCGACTGCTGCACCTGATGCTCGCGAGCCCGCAGACGCAACAGCCCCTGGTACGCGGCCTGTTCGGAAAACAGGGCAGCCGGAAGCTGACTGGCGGCAGTTGCAGAGGTCGTTTCGCTGAGCGTGTCCGCGGCCTTCTGCATGTCTTTTTCGATGGCCGTGATGATTTCCATCGACTGAGGATCGTCACCGGCTTCTTCCTTAAGTGCATTCAACTGTTCCATCGCGGCAGATTGAGATTCGGCGACGACGGTGATGTCTTCGTCGACTTTTGTGCCGGGGCGGCGATCACTGAGCGATCGCTGAATGTTCCATGTCGCCAGAACGATCTGCCGCTGCACATCGATCAGTTCGTCAGTTGGGCTGCCTTGCTGACCCTGTTGTTGTTGCTGGCCGCCCTGCTGCTGTGATTCGCGAAAGATCTCTTCGAACGGCCGGACTTCGGCAAACATCATGTCGCTGAATGTGCGCTGCGTTGAACCATCCGCGGCGAAAGTGTCGGCGAAAAAGTAATACGTCAGCAGGTCATCGGGCTTCGCGTGCAGAGTTTCCAGTTCGATGACGTGCTGCATCGTAATTTTCTGAGCCGGCTGTTCGTCAGCGCTGGCGAGCGAAACAGTCTGCGGGACGCTGCCCGAAAGTGCGTACGCGATGCCGTAGTCGGCAATTCCGAAGTCGTCAGCCGCTTCGGCTTCAACGTGGAATTCCTGCAGTGGTGACACGGGTGTGTCGCGACCAGGGAACGTGATTTTCAGCACTGGTGGCAGGTTGCGAGTGACTCGAATGGAAATTTGCTCCTCATCGGCAGCCGTGCGACCGGCGTCGTCTTCGAGATAAACCGAATAAGTTCGGCTTTCGTCGGCCAGCATCTCGGCGGTCACGACGTCTGGTTGGTTCGCAGACGGTGAGAGCGGGAACACTGCGCCGTCCGCGGTGCGCAGTTCTGCGATGGCGACCGGCTTGTTCAGGTGAAGCGTCAACTGCACGGCCGAGCCTTCGACCGTGATGACTCGCAGGACGTCTTCGACCGTCTGAGGTTCGCGGCCGGTGTATTCCGGCGGCGTAATCAGTGCATCCACCTGGTCAACTCGTGGACGAATGAACGTCGTGACCTTGTACCACGGTGACGCCGTGCGTGTTTCGTCACTGCGGTTGGCCAGCTTCTGATGATCGTCACCGAAGAGAACTCGGTAAGAGCCATCGCCTGGCACGCTGGTGATGCGGGCAGCGAAGACTCCCCTGTCGACGGTTTGTTCCATGACAAGCTGCTGCAGGCCGATGCGGCCACTGTCCGCGAACGGCTGCTCTTCTTCGCCCACATTCTGCGTTGGTGCAGGTTCATCGGGTTCAAACTCCAGCACGACAGCAGCCGGAATCACTTTGGCAAAGCGAGCAACAATCGTCAGAGCGCTGCCGCGTTCGATTTCAACATCACCCGGCTCAACCAACAGTTCGGAATCGCCGATCTTAACGCTTTGGTTCGCGGAAAAATCCAGAGCGTCATTTTGCGGCGACAAATCCCGGCCCAAGCGAGCGGCCGCGACCACTCCCGAGACCATAAAGCAGAACGAAGACACGCTGAGCAGCGACCAGCCCAGCAGACGTCGACTTGGAATCACGTTCCGCCAGTCAGATCGTCGTGCCCAGTTGTCGGCGTCGCTGAGTACCAGCCCCGACATGACGGAGCGTCGCAGCCGCGGATCCTCATCGACTCGCACGGCCGTCAGGACGGCGTCGTCCAGTTCCGGATGGCTCTGTTCGATCAGGTGAGCGGTTTCCAGCCGTGACGGCCAGTGCGTACGAAAGCGAGTGACCAGTACTCCGAAAATCGTCACGACGACGAGCACCATCAGTTCCCAGCCGATCCGCCCTTCCGTGCGAGGCAACAGCAGGACGGCGATCACCGACGGGACAAGCAGCAGCAGCCAGCACAGCGACTGCCGCCGCAGCATTCTTAGCTTGTGCAGACGTTTGGCGACGGCTGTCAGGCTGCGTTCAAGAACGGTTCCGGTCATGGTGTTCGTCCTGTGTGATTGTTGTACGCCGGGAGTCCGATCCCGTCGCGACAGTTTCGACGGGATCGGAGCCACGTCGTGCGTTTGGTGCAGACTATTCATTGCCGGACTCCCGCGAGCGTCGACGAAGTTCCTCTTCCAGTTCCCGGACTCGGGCTTCGGCTGCTTCCTTTGCGGTTCGCTCCGTTTCCTTCGCTTGTCGTTCGGATTCAAATTCTGTCAGGAGGACATTCGTTGTTCCGGTGTCCCTCAGAATTAGTCGACCATCCTCATCCAGTTCAAATTCGATTCCGAGTGTTTCGCAAGGCAGCGTTCCGTCGTGCTCCGCAACCGGCTCGAATCTGCCATCGACCAGTTCGAAGCCCTGCAGCGGTGGTCGCATCTCGACGCCGGACGGATCGTACAGAAAGTATTCCCGCACGCCGATGTGTTCATAGATCTCCTTCTTCGTTACGAGATCTGCGTTTCGGGTACGTCGCGAGGTGACTTCGATGACGAAATCGGGAATCCTGCCTTCCTCCCAGGTTTTGAAGACTCGTCGCTCTCGGTTGTCGCAGTTCAGCACAACGAATTCGTCCGGTACGACGTTCCGGTTCGGGTTGTCCTTTTCGTAGTAGAGGAACATATCGCTGCCGATGTACACCGACTGACCGCGATAGCGCTGCTCAAGAATGTCGAAGATTCGAATCATCCAGCGTCGGTGCAGCGGAGTTTCGCCCATCGGCTTTCCATCCGATTCCGGGTACTCGATTTCCGTGAGTGGGGATGTCGTACTCATGTTCATGTCCCGACCGCAGTCGTTTATTCATCGCCCAGTTGTTCGCGGAGCCGTCGGATCTGTGCTTCCAGTTCGCGGTTTCGCGCATCGGCGGCTTCTCTCGCCCGGCGTTCGGCTTCCTTTGCAGCCTGCTCAGCTTCTTTTGCTTTTCGTTCGGCTTCCGCTTCGGTCAGCAGGACGGCGTGCGTTTGCGTGTCCGTCAGCACAAGCCAGCCGACTTCGTCAACGTGCAGATCGATTCCCAGTGTTTCACAGCGAACGACACCGCCGTGCAGCGGTAGCGGTGCAAATTTCCCGTCGACCAGCCGGAAGCCACGCAGCGGCGGCGCCATTTCGACGCCGGACGGGTCGTAGAGAAAGTACTCCCGGACGCCGATCTGCTGGTAAGTATCCTTCTTCGTGCCCAGATCTTTCCGGAGCGTGCTGCGGGATGTCACTTCTATGACAACATCTGGCGACCTGTCTTCCTCCCACACCTTAATGACCCGGCGATCGGCGGCATGGCAGTTCAGCATGACGAATTCATCCGGCACGACGAATCGCAGAGGATTCCCTTCTTCGTAGTACACAAGCATGTCGCTGCCGACGTAGACCGGCTGGTCGCGGTAGCGATGATCCAGAATGTCGCAGATTCGAACCATCCACTTCCGGTGCAGCGGAGTCTCGCCCATCGGTTTTCCATCCGATTCCGGGTACTCGATCTGATTGACTGAAGTCGCGATGCTCATCGTTGTGCCTTGTTCCAGAGCGGATGGCTGTGCCGGTGCCTGTCAGGTGAGTCCTTCCTGCTCGCGTCGCGATTCAATCATGGATGCCAGTATCGATTCCAGCAGAAGGCAGGCCAGTCCCGCCAGCAGAAACCAGCGCCAGAGTTTTTGGCGGGCTTCCAGCTCAGAAATACTCAACTGGCCCGGACTGTCATTGTCGCCGGATGATGCGTCAGAAGCGATGTCGGTTTCCAGATTGTCCACGGTGACACCCAGAACCTGAAGCTGTCCGGCCGGCAGCGCTTCCGTGCGGGATTCGGCCGGGTCCAGGCCCGCAATCAGCGTCACGGTGGCTGGTTTGTCGTCATCGGGATTGCGACCAGTGACGACGTAACGACCCGGTTCGGTCAGTTCGACGGAGGTTGTTCGCGGGTTCGGATCTTTCCCGAAAACAGCGGCTTCGGCTTCGAGTGGTCCCTGTTCCAGCCCGCGCGTTGTTTCCGATTCGACGATGCTGCCATCCGGCAGCTGCAGCGTCCAGTCGTCGGACGACACCAGTTCACCGGGTTTCACCACATCACCGACCGTGCGAGCCAGTTCGTCTGACCGGCCAGGATCAGCCATCGCCAGGACGCTGGAAATCAGCGGCGGGAATCGAGTCGACAACGCCCACTGACTGTCGCTCGGCTGCCAGCCGCTGGCGAGCAGAATGATGCGACCTTTTTCGCTCGCAGAGCTGACGATTGCCGGATCGCCGGAATCGAATTTCGCGATCACGTTCCATTCGCCGGGCGGCCGGTCTTCCGTCGGCAGTGAAAGCTGACGGAACTTCCAGAAGCGAATTGAGGAGAAATCAGAAAACTTCGCATCGGCAAACGCCGCGAACATCGGGCTTTCGAAGTCGACCTGCGACAGCATGGCATAGTCGTCCACGACCGCCTCCGACACCTTGAGTTGCCGCGGCAGAATACCTGCCATCGACGTGGCCATGTCCGCGGACTTCAATGCGGCCAGAAGCACGCCGCCGCGCTGCAGCATTTCGCTCAGCGACTGTTGCAGGCCATCCGGAACAACATCGGTTGCCACAACCAGTCGCACATCAGCCGCGATCGGCAGCACGACCCCGTTGTCGCGAACCGCGTCGATCAGTTCCACACGCTGATCGGTGACTCCATCGAGTGCTCGCTGAAGGTAGTAGCGCATCGTTTCCGGATCATTGAAGTCAGCCAGACCGATGTGAGCGACCCGGATCACGGGATTCTGCGTTGTCGGCAGGTCCACCATGTTGTCGAACGAATGTGGATCATCCCTGAGTTCGACACCGGCGATCACCCGCGCCGTCGCTTCATCGGCTTTCGGCAGCAGCACGGTCCTTCGCTGGCCGGGAGACACCCTGACAGGCAACGGATCGCCGACCGGCGTCCGATTTTCGTCAAGCGGCTGAAGCTCGAAAGCGGACTGCGATGAATCGCCGGCGCTGGTCAGGCGAACCCGAATGCGATCCGTCGTTTGATCCTTAAACCAACTGATGCCGACGTTGCCAGGTTGCTCTGCCTTCACAGTTTTGAGTTCGAGTTGTACCGAGGCCGGCCAGGACGAGTTCTTGAGTGCGTCCAGCTCGCTGCCCTCCTGAAAATCCGAGATCAGGATTAGCCGCCGTTCCCGCACGGCGCTGCCGGGACGATTTTCCTGAGCGAGTTCATCGGCGACCTGTCGCAGCGCACTGCCGGTCCTGGTCGGCATCCAGTCCGGTTCATAACTGTCGAGCACTTCGGCGATCATCGCGTCCCGTTCGCCGCCCGATGCCTGCAGCCATTTTTCTGAGGAGATTCGCGACCTCGTATCCTTTGAGAACTCGAAGACGCTCAGCAGGTCGTCGTCGGCCAGGGCATCCACGGCTTCACGAACTGCCGCCATTACTTCGTCGCGGATACCGTCGCGTCTCATGCTGGCGCTGCGGTCGATCAGCAGGGCGACGTGTTTTACAGCAGAGTCGCCTGTCGCGGCCGTGACGGCTGTCCGCTGAAACGGGCGGGCAAAGGCAAGCCCGATCAGCACCAATGCCAGAATTCGCAGCAGCATCAGCGGCCAGTGCTCAATCGTCGACCGCTTCGTCAGCTTCGGCCGCGACGGTTTGAGAAACCTCACGATGCTGAACGGCAGCCTCTGCGTCGGCGCGCGCCGCAGCATGTGCAGCACGACCGGAACTGCGGCCGCGGCAACACCGACTGCCGCAAACATGGGGGCAAGAAAGTCCAAGTGTGCTTACCTAAAAGTTGCCAACACATCGCTGCAGGGCAAAGCACAGTCACGAAACGCTCGACAGGCCCCAGTCACGGGACCTGCCTTTTCACGAAGTCACGAACACATTACCTGCGTCGCCGGGCGTGAAGAAATTCTACCAGCGCCGATTCCAGTGGTTCGTTCGTCACCATGCGAGTCATCGTCACTCCCAGCCGGCTGCAGACGTCCTGAACCAGCCGGTTGTGGTGTTCCATTTGTTCAACGAACGATGCCGCCGCATTCTTCGGGTCGGCGTAAATCTTTTGATTTGTCTCCAGGTCTTCGAACAGTCGCGGACCGTCCACTTTCAAGTCCAGCTCCACCGGGTCGAGCACCTGGAAAACAATCACTTCGTGTCCGCACCCTCGCAGGAGTTTCAGCCCCGCTTCGAACTGCTCCACGGGAGCCAGCAGGTCGGAGATCAGGACGACCAGCCCCATCTTGTTCAAACGCATGGCCGCGTGTTCCAGAGCCGATGCCGGATTTGTATCACGACCGGAAGTCGGTTCCTCCAGCGTGACCATGATTCGCCGCAACTGGCCTGGCCGATAGCGAGCGGGAATGACCAGCCGCACTCGTTCGTCGAACAGACTCAGCCCGACCGCGTCTCCCTGTCGATTCAGCATCCACGCCAGCGCCGCCGCTATTGTGCGAGCGTAGTCGTGCTTGGTGTAGGTAAGTGATCCGAACGACATCGACCGGCTGAAATCTGTCACCAGATAGCACCGCAGGTTGGTTTCATCTTCGAACAGCCGGATGTAGCTGCGGTCGGTCCGTGCAAACAGTTTCCAGTCGAGAAACCGCGGATCATCACCCTGCGTGTACTGGCGATATTCGGAGAACTCAACGCTGAATCCATGTCGAGGGCTGCGGTTCAGCCCGGTGCGAAACCCTTCAACCACAATTTTTGCCCGCAGTTCGAGCGACCGGATACTCATCACGACCTTCGGATCCATGAAGGTCGAGCCGGTGTGAGCGATAGGTTCTGTGGCGGGTGCGGTCATTCCTGGCGATACATTCAGGCGTTTGTGACTTCCGGCAGTCGAGCGATGTTGTCAGCACGGAGTTCGACGCGAGACACCTGAATCTCGTGCTGTGCCAGTGCATCGATCGTGAGGCGAACTGCCTGCTGCAGCGTTGCGGCATTGCAGCCCACGTCAACTTCGCAGGAGCCGGAATAACTTCCGGCAAGGCAGTCGAAGTCCTTCCCCAATGCTTCAAACACCGAGTCGGAAAGCTCATCCGTCATTTCAGAGTGGCCGTGCAGGACGACGGTAAATTCCCACAACGGCAGTTCACTGTTCATCGCGTTTCTCCCGTCCGCGGGCAGTTGTTCACGCGCCGACTCACGTACTTTGCAAAATTTTCGGGGTTTCGCGGTGTGCCATAATTCGTGATGAGGCAGCATCCGGACGGGCAATAGATTCTGCCGTATCCGTGAGCTTTCGACGAGGACTTTTCAAATCGCCAGTCACGCTCGAGAGCGTACTCGATTGCGTTAGAAATATGCTTATTGGGATGCAGCCACGCCAGGACCTTAAGCCACCGCCTCCTGCTTGGGATGCGCCACCGTCTTCAGCAGGCGATCAATAATCACTTCTGTCGTGACGCCCTCGGCTTCAGCCCGGTAGTTGGGAAGAATTCGGTGTCGCATGACCGGTTTCGCCAGCCTTTGGATATCGCGAGTGGACACGTACGGTCTGCCATCCAGCAGTGCCGCGGCTTTGCCGCCCAGAACCAGATACTGCCCCGTTCGCAGGCCGGCTCCCCAGGACACCAGGTCATTCACGAAATCCGGACTGTCTTTCTGTCCCGGACGCGACGCGGCTGCCAGACGCACGGCATAGCGGACGACTTCTTCAGCGATGGGAACGCGCTGAACCACCTGGTGGTATTCGCTGACCACCGAGCCTTCAAACATCGGCTGAATCCTGTGAGCCCGCTTTGACGTCGTCTGCTGCACAACCGCGACTTCGTCGTCTTCGGGCAGATAATCGATCAGAACGTTGAACATGAAGCGGTCGAGCTGTGCTTCCGGCAGCGGATAGGTGCCTTCCATTTCGATGGGGTTCTGAGTCGCCAGGACGAAGAACGGCTCTTCCAGTTCGTAGCGGGTTCCTGCGGCGGTGACCTGGTGTTCCTGCATGGCTTCGAGCAGGGCTGACTGGGTCTTTGGCGGCGTGCGGTTGATTTCGTCAGCCAGCAGCACGTTGGCAAAAATCGGGCCAGGGATAAACCGCATCGCCCGGTGGCCGGCGTGGTCTTCTTCCAGAACCTCTGTGCCGGTGATGTCCGCGGGCATCAGGTCGGGCGTGAACTGGATACGGTTGAACTTCAGGTCAAACAGTTGGGCGATCGACTTGACCAGCAGGGTCTTGGCCAGTCCCGGAGCACCGGTGATCAGGCAGTTGCCACCTGAAAGCAGCGCGATCAGCAACTGTTCCACGACATCCTTCTGGCCGATGATGACCTGAGACAGTTCACCGTCGATCTGCGCACGGAGTAAGCGAAGCTGCTCAATCAATTCGCGTTCGCGCTTGGCGGACAGTTCTGCGGGGGCGGCGGGAGATTCGGTCATGTGCGGGTTTCTGGAATGATTCGAGAGTCACTCGTTTAACCCGTGGTCAAAGACCAGGCCGTCTGTAAGAAAACGAGCCGACATGACGGCCTGGTCTTTGACCACGGGTTAAACAATCAGCCGGGCGTTGACGACGTTCAGTGCGTCATCGCGTAGAACACGATGTTGATGCCCAGCGGGTAAGCCTTCTTTTCGCTGAATTCCTTAAAGTACCAGGGGTCTTCGCCTTCACGTTCCCAGCCGTCGCCAAGGTCAGTGTTGTGACAGATGATCGCCATCATGCGGCCGTTGTCGTCGAACAGACCTTTGTAGTGAACTTCGCGAGTATCTCCGCCGCCGCCATGATTTTCCCAGGTGATGATCTCGCCGTTCGGACCTGGCCGCGCCCAGCCGATCGCCGGAATCTGCGGTCGTTCCTTCAGGTCGTAGACACAGTGGAAAATCGGGTGACTAAGCGGCAGTTCGACGGGTTCGCGATCGGGGAACACCCGGCGAATTTCGTAGTAGAAATTCTGCCACTCACGTTCGCCCCAGAAGTCATCCACCATCAGAAACCCGCCATTCAGCAGATAGGATCGCAGAGCTTCGACTTCCGGCTGAGAAAAGCTCAAATCGCCAGGTTCGACGATGTAGATGAACGGATAGTCGAACAGTTTCGGGTCCGTCAGCCGCATGATGAGTCCGTCGGGATGCGTGTGCATCGACGTGAGCTGCTGCAGCCGGTAGGAAAAATTCAGATCGGCATCCGGATAATCCGTCTGCCACTTTCCCCAGCGCCCGTAGGAATCGTATTGAATGCGGACGAAAGTAAAGACATCGTCTTTGAAGTTTGCGTCGAGCTTCCAGTCCGGAGCGCCGCGACGATCCGGCCGGCCGTCCGGCCCAGCCATGCTTCGTTCACGGTAGTAGCCTCGGCGACCGTACTGAGCGATCGCCGCGGACGTCACGACGACGACTAACAATGACACGATAAGGACGGCAATAGAGCGTTGCATGAAACCCCTCACCCGGACCCTTCCCCGTTCAGGGAAGCAGACACTAGCGGTTTGCGGAACTCGGGACGCATGGTTGTCTCACATCTTAGACCGCCACGCCACTGCGAACAGTGTGCCGTTTCAGGCGATTGCAGCGGACGGAAAAGATGCGGCATTCCGGCTTGCAATTTCCATGCACCGCCGCTGCATTTTTCGTCGTCGCGTCTCGCCAGGACACGACAAGCTGTCAACAACGGTCCTTTGGCATTCGACGCGTTTTTGCGGCTATCACCGCGAGCCTGCGATTCGACCTCGGCGAGCTGCGCGACATAAGTGCGCAATCCGCCGGAACATCAGTCGCCCCCACCGACTTACGTCTGGCGGCTCGCCGGCACGAAGCTACGCGACGTCCAGCGTTTTCAGTGGCCCAACTCCCACCGTTGTCGTGAGCCGTATTGGAAAACGTTCCAGCAGGCGGCCGATGTCTTCGCGGGTGATTGCGCGGACCGTGTGCAGGTCGTCGGCAACCGAACGGTACTCGCCTCGATACACCCAGTTGCCGCCAAGCGAAGACAGCCGTCCCATCGGTCGTTCGCCTCGCAGGACGATTCGCGACGCCACTTTGTTGCGAGCCTGTTCCAGTTCCTCTGCCGTAATGCCGTTTGAATTCACGTCATCGAATGCCGTTTGCATGCGGGTCAGATTTGCTTCGATCTGGTCCGGCTGACAACTGAGATACGTCATCCACGTGCCGGCTCCGTCGTATTCGTTGTAACCCAGTTCGGCGGCTTCGGCGAAACCTGGATCGACGATATCCCAGAACAGCCTGCTGCCCGAATCGTCACCGACCACAACGGCCAGCAGTTCCGCGGCGAAGCGAAGTTCATCCCGCGAATCCGGAGCCGATCCCATCTGCATGACGTGTTCCTGAACACTGCCTTCGCGAGTCACCAGATGAACTTTGGGCTGTGGCAGCACCTTCGGCAGATCTCGCGACGCCTGTCCCGCCGGAATTCCCCCGCAGTGTTTTTCGACCAGCTTCAGCACGGTGTCGAAGTCTGTATTGCCGGCGATGGCCAGAGTGATGTTCCCGGCGTGATAGCGGCTGCGGTGGTACGATCGCATCTGTTCGGCGGTGAGAGCCGTGATGCTTTCATTCGTTCCCAGAATGCTTTGTCCCAGCGGATGGCCGGCGAAGTGTGTCGCCATGATGTTGTCATAGGCGGTGAACGATGGCTGATCTTCGTACATTCCGATCTCTTCAAGGATGACATTCTTTTCCATATCGAAGTCATCCTGTCGAAGCGACGGAGTCATCAGCACGGCGAGCAGTTCCATCGTGTTGTCGAGGTATTCGGGCAGCACGGCGGCGTAGTATGTCGTGACTTCTTCGCCGGTTGACGCGTTGTATTTCGCTCCCACCTCATCAAAGATCCGGTTGACGTCATCGGCCGTGAAGCGGTCGTTGCCTTTGAAGGCCATGTGTTCCAGGAAATGGCTGACACCTGACACAGCGGTCGTTTCGTCTCGTGAACCGGTGCGTACGAAGAACCCGGCTGCGACGCTGTGAACGGACGGAGTCAGTTCGGCGATCACCTGCAGGCCGTTGGGAAATTTGTGCTGGTGAAATTTCATGGAGTGCGACTTTCGTTTTTCACCGGGGACCACATCCTGGCGTCAGGCAGGTTGTGCCGCGAAGTGGTTGGAAAACGCTCTTGCGGGTTGCTGTCAATATCGCGTTGCGGATTCGGTAGAAGTTTGCGTGTTAGCAGTTCCCGACGACTGCGCCGCACGCCTTGCCTGAACGGCAGGACGTGGTACCCGGGTGGTTCACACCATCGCCGGCACATCCCGCACACACGCGGCGTCCAGTGGTTGCGGGCCGATGGTGACCAAGGCCATTGACGCCGGAGCGTAGTCGATGGCGAAGTTTCGCACCTGCTCAACGGTCAGATCGTCAATCCGCTGATGGATTTCGTCCAGCAGCATCACTCGTCCCAGATGAAACGTGTCGCGAGCCAGCGAGCTGGATCGAGCCATCGTGGATTCCTGCTGCATAATCAGCGTACTTTTTGCGCGCGCCTTGCAGCGGGCGAGTTCTTCATCCGTCAGGCCTTCGTGGAGACGACGGATTTCAGCGACGGTCACTTCCAGCGTTTCCTGAGCACGCTCATTTGTCGTACCCGCGTAGGCGAACACGCGAGCTTCGTCTTTCAGCGTGTTGATCGACGCCGACACCGCGTAGCACAAGCCTCGCTTCTCCCGGACTTCGGTGAACAGTCGGGAACTCATGCCACCGCTCAGCACGCTGACGGCTGCCCAGCCCTCGAAATAGCGCTCGTGCGAATACGGGACCGTCGACCACGCCAGCCCGATGTGCGTCTGAGCGGAATCATGCGGAATGTGATGCGGCGAAACATGGACGGTTCCGCGTTCGATGTTCACGGCCGGGCCGCGCTCCCAGTCTTCGAACGCTTTCTGAACAGCGGTCAGCACTTCGGCCGGATCGACATTACCGGCAATTCCGATGATCACAGAGTTCGGCCGTACGAGCTGATCGAAGTGCCGCTGCACGTCAACCAGAGCGATGTTGCCAATGTCGTCAAGTGAACCATCGGATGAGTTGCTCCACGGCGACGCGTACGCGCACTGGCGGAGGAAGCGTCCCAGCCGCTGCTTCGGTTCGTCTTCTTCCGCCTGCAATCCCTGAACCACCAGTTCCCGCGCCGGCGGAAACTGCAGCTCGTTCAGATGCGGCTGGCGAATCATTGACGCGATCAGCGGTACGGCATCCAGAATACGATCGGCCGTTGTTGCTGACGACACAGTGATGTGCCCCGTGCCGGACGACACGCTGCGCTGCAGGCCGAGATTATCCAGTGCCGATGACAACTGTCGAGCGGACAGATCTCCCGCTCCACGAGGAAACATCTCGGAGAGAATCGCAGCAACTCCGGATTTGCCTGGCGGGTCGTAGACGCTGCCCGCGGGAACCATCAGCGTGAGCGCCGCAGACTGCACGTCGGCCATCTGCTGGACAATGACCTCGACGCCGTTGGCAAGCTGAAAGGTCTCGATGTTCTGGTTGGTCATCTCGATTCTTGTGACTGGATTTGCGACGAGACTCCGATCCCGTCGAAATAAACGCGACGGGATCGGAGTCCCGTCGTAACAGGCCGTTACTCCCCGGCCGGCAGGTTGAAGTCTCCGCCGAGGTTCCGCCAGATCGCATGGACGTGATTGGCCGAGTTCTGCGTGTTGTTGTACTCGATGATGAACGACTTTCCCTGCACGACATAATGGTGAGGCTCGTTCAGCTCAGAACCGCCCCACCAGCCGAAGTGAATGTCGTCCATGCCCGCACTGTTGATCGCTGACATACGCTCCTTCACAACTGTCGGGGGCATCGCCTTCAGGTATTCTGCCAGCAGGTCCTTTAACAGTTGCTGCTGTTCAGTTGTCATGTCGGCGTAGCGAATTCCCTGAGCGTCATCGACGACCGGCTGAGCC
>CAZHET010000082.1:0-17379 GCA_964531585.1 uncultured Planctomycetaceae bacterium
TCGATTCCGACGACCTGAATCCCGTCCCCGTTCACAAATTCACGTTCGACAATGGAGGCTGGAACGCTCACGTGACGGACGGGACGCTGGGATATTCATACAACGTATTCATCCCGTACACGGTGCCGAATTCCGGCAAGGCATCGTGCGGTCTGAAGGTGGAGTTCGTACCGGAGAACGGTCGACCGCTGTCATCTCCGTATACCGCGATTCAACTGTCGGGCAAGCAGGGACGCCAGGCCGACATGGCCATTCGCCGCGACGTGGTAAAGAACGAACAAACGAAACCCGTTGATGTTCCGGACACTGCCCCAGCCGCGACTCCGGCCGCACCACCGGAACGGAAACTGGACAGCCTGACAATCGAACTGCCGAAGCAACGCCGCAGATAAAGCGTGCCCCCGCACGCTCACCGCTCTCATTCCAGGGCTCCAGCCCTGGAACGCCGTGCCTTGCAGGCTCTGCCTGCGGTTCCTCGCCGCCCGCTTCTACTCGCCACGCGACCCGGCGAGCAGCGCGACGTCAGTCCGCTTTCGCGGTGGCCGTAAGCCCTGACGCGTTCGTCCGTGCGGATTGCTGACTAACGTCGCGCAGCTCACCGACGGCAGCACGCCAACGCCGAAGCCGAAACGCTCCCCGCGGTCCCTGCATCACTCACGCTGTCCGAGACGGCATTCACACAGAATTCACTCCCTGCGCACGACGCGTCGAACATTTTCGACTATCGTGATTCCCTCTCACCGCTCGCACCATCCCGCCAGCTCAGGAGTGTTCCATGTCAACGAATGCCGCGTCTCTGATCACTCACACCCTGCTTGCCGCACTGTTTTCCAGCGCCGCAGTGGCTCAGGTCGGCGTGCCGGGCAGGCTCCGTCCGGACAACTGGGACGAACTTGTTCCGGTAGGCAAAGAAGTCGACGCCATCTACGGCGACATCGCCATGGGCAATGCGGCGGCAAAAGCGATCATCGCCTTCCCGGTGAATACTCGCAACGCCAACATGACCGTTCGCAACGTCGGCGGCTGCCTGATTGACTTCACCACAAGGACCTCCGAAAGCGATCAGCTCAGCGCTTTTTATCCCGGACGCCGCAAGTTTCCGCTGACGGGAATTCTGGAGCGAGTCGACGAATCCGTAACGGTCGTCTCACCGGGCAGCGATGACCGACCGCAGTGCTCTGTTCGCTATTCCATGTTGAATGATCAATCGGTGATCGAAGTGACATCGACCTGGAAAAACACCACGGCCAGCGACTGGACTCTGGCCCTGGAAGACGACCTGCGAGCCGACGGCGGCAAGGAAGACATGCCGAAGAGTCCCAACGGAACGCACGAACTGTTCTGGTTTCACGACATCTATTGGGGCCAGGCATACGGCGTGCGAGCGGAAGGTTACCGAATTCGCTGCAACAGCAACGCTCGCGAAACGGTGCTGGATTACGAACCGATCGACGGCAACCCGGCGATCATGAAGCCCGGTGAGTCGTTCACGCTCACGCGTCAGATCATCGTCGGCAGGGATTTGCCGGAGGTCCTGGCGATCAACGACGAACTACGCGGCGGTCCTCAATCTTTCTCGGCAAAGCTGAGCATCACAGACGCGAAGAATCAACCCCTCGCAGGAGCACGGGTCACTATCAGTTCAGCCGGTGCAGAACGCGGCACCGTCGTGACTGACCAGGAGGGAAATGTCGAAACACGGCTGCCGGTCGGCGAATACACATTGAACGTCACCGCCGCTGGAATTGACGTCCTGCCGCCAGGCACGATCAGAATTTCTGTGGCAAGCGGTGACAAAGAGTTTGCGTTGAAAGCTCCCGCATACGCAACCGGCGTCGTTAGCGCAAAAGTCACCGACGGCGAAGGCCGCTCCATTCCCGCGAAGGTCGAGTTCATCGGTAGTGGCGGGACACCGACACCAAACTGGGGACCGGAATCCGCGGAGCACTTCGTTCGCAATCTGGCCTACACCGAAGACGGCACGTTCGAAGTTCCGCTGATGGCGGGTGAATACGACGTGATTGTCAGCCACGGACCGGAATACGACGCGGTCTTTACGAAAGTGAAAGTCGAAGGCGGCAAGACGGCCAAACTGAACGCGTCGTTGAAACAATCCGTGAAGACTCCCGGCTGGGTCAGTGCCGACTTCCACAGCCATAGCTCACCGTCCGGAGACAACACCGGCAGCCAGCTCGGGCGTGTTCTGAATCTGGCGGCGGAACATGTCGAGTTCGCTCCCTGTACCGAACACAACCGCGTCAGCACGTACACTCACCACATCGAGGCTCTGAACCTGCAGTCCTTCATCGCCACGGTGTCCGGCATGGAACTGACAGGCCAGCCTCTGCCGCTGAATCATCAGAACGTGTTCCCGATGAAGCACACGCCCAGAACACAGGACGGCGGCGGACCGACGACCGACGTCAGCCCGGAAACGCAGATCGAACGCATTGCGCTGTGGGATGACCGCAGCGAGAAACTCATCCAGCAGAATCACCCCGACATGGGTTGGTTGTTCTTTGACAAGGACGGAGACGGTCAGCCGGACGGCGGCTATTCGCGCGGTTTTGAGTTCATGGATGTGATGGAAATTCATCCGATCGATCGCATCCTTGATCTGCAGCAGTTCGATATGCGCGACGGCAAGGCGTTCAACAATCAACGCATGCTGAACTGGCTGCAGTTGCTGAATCAGGGATTTCGAATTTACGGAGTCGTCAACACGGACGCTCACTACAACTTCCACGGTTCGGGCGGCCTGCGGAACTGGATTCAGAGCAGCACCGACGACCCGGCTCAGATCGATTCGACGGAAATGATGCACGCGTCCGAACAGGGGCGACTGATCATGTCGAACGGCCCGTATCTGGAAGCCACGTTCTCGGCCGATGGCAACTCCGTCGTCAGTGGCCAGGATCTGGCGGCGAAGTCCGGCAAAGTGCATGCTCACGTGCGAGTTCAATGCCCGAACTGGATCGACATCGATACGGTGTTTGTGCTGGTCAACGGGCGTCCGGTTGAAGGACTGCGGTGGACTCGCGATGAGACACCGGATCAGTTCAGCGCCGAGACTTTGAAGTTTGACCGTGAGTTTGAAATTGATCTGACGGAAGACGCACACATCATCGTGGTCACCGGTCACCGCACGGAAATTCTCGGGGACGTTCAGGGACCGCAGTGGGGAACTCAGCATCCAACGGCTCTGACGAATCCGGTCTTCGTAGACGTCGACGGCAACGGCTTCACGTCGAACAAGGACACTCTGGACTTCCCGCTGCCCGTGAAGTTCCCGTAGGAGCACGCCACCGCCGAGTTCCGGCGAGCAGCGCGACGTCAGTCCGCTTTCACGCTGGCAGTGAGTCCCAACGCGTTCGCCCACGCCGATTGCGGACTCACGTCGCGCAGCTCGCCAACTCCAGCACGCTTCTCGTTCCAGGGCTCCAGCCCAGGAACGCCATGCCTTGCAGGCTCCGCCTGCGCTTCGTCGCGGCCCGTGTCAGTCGCGATCACGAAGGCGGAGCCTTCCTGGCAGTGCGTTCCAGGGCAGAGCCCTGGAACGAGGTGCGAGGGCGACCTTCACCGTGCGGCGACTCGTGGTCGCTACTGCTCCTCGGCGGCGGCCAGTTGGTTAAGGAAACTGACCACGGCGTCATGTCCTGTCGATGACTGACGAACAACCATCGACTTGCCGACAATTCGAGCCCAACCTCCGTCGGAATCCCAGTTGAGCTGTGGGGTCATTTCGATCACCAGGTCCGCGAGATTCAGGTTCTCATGCGCCTGCGATGCTAAAAACGCCCAGGCATCTTCGGAGTGAGCTTGACCCTCTGCGTCCGGTGAGGTCTGGTCGTCCGAGAGCGAGAACAGTCCGCCGCCCGAAGTCGGAACCTCGGGCGCTGGCTTCGCAGCTTCACCAGTGACAATTTCAAGATCAAGCAGCAGGCCGATATCGTAAACGCGCGTCGTCATATGCTCCGACGACTCAGCCGCGGCAAGCGTCGTAATCAGCATCACTTCGTTCTGGATCACGTATGCCAACTCCGGTTCGTCGGTCTGATCGAAAATCAGCTTCAAAGCATTCTTCAGCGACATACCTTTCGGAATCACGATGTCACGAACGGTGACTTCATCGAGGCTGTTGATTCCATCCACTTGCAGTTCAGCCAGATCCGGCCAGATCGTCATCTGCAGTTCATCTTTATCAGTCGAGTACTGGTCCGTGAAGTAGCCCGCCAGATCCGCGAGAACCTCAGACAGCGGTGCCTCCCCCGGAAAATCCAACGCTGGTATGGACTCATCAAGCATTTCGTGCAGCCAGACTTCATTCGGTCGAGCGTCTGCGGCGTACGTCTTGTACGGTCCAGAAGATGGTGTCGCAGTTCTTTTCGGGCCGGGATCTGTGGCAGTGACCTGAGTTTCCAGTATCCCGCCGGGTCGACGTACGACGCCCGTCTCGATGTGCTCGGAAGCGTCGTCAGATTCCAGTTCGCTTGCCGTATCATCATCGGACATCACGGCCACGACGGCTGCTGTCAACAACTTCGACTGGTTCGTCGACGCGGCAACTTTGGTCGAATCGATTTGCACGGGACCACCGCCGTCGCCAGGCACTTCCGGTCGGCTCGCCGCGCCGCCCATCCCGGCGATGCCAACGACCGCGCACAGACCAATCACGGAAGCAACGATCGTCTTTGTAGTGAACATGGTGATCTCCGGTCGAATGAGAGGTTCCAGATGAGACAGGTCCGTAGTGCCGGGAAGTGATCCGTTCAGAGTCTGAGTTCCCAGTTCAATTGTCGAAGTCAGCACTTGCGCGGGAACTCCAGCTGCAGCCGACTCCGACGTCATCGCTGCCACTGTCGCCAGCATTCCCAATGACACTCCGCGACGAGCCAGCCGGACTCGCAGCAGGTTGCGAGCCTGACGAATGCGTCCGTCGACCGTGCCCTTGCTGACGTTGAGTTCATCCGCAATCTGCTGACTGGTTTGATCTGCGAAATAGGTCATCACCAGCACATCGCGATAATGCGACGGCAGGCAGTTAAGTTCCTCGTCGAGAATCAGACTTTCGCGATCTATCGTAATTTGCTGCAACGGGTCCGGTTCGCGACCGGGATGATCATCCGACAGAGCCTGCACGGGATGCTTCTTCCTTTGACGAACCAGCCGCGCGGAAACTCTCCAGGCGACGCTGTACAGCCAACTGCTGAGCGATCCCGCTCGGCGAATCTGTCGAGGTCGGCGAGCCAGCGCAAGAAACGTCGCCTGAAACGCGTCGTCGATGTCGGGATAAGTGCCAATGACTCGCTTGCAGACGCTGATCACCAGTCCCTGATGCCGCTGCACAATTTCAGCAAACGCCGCTTCGTCGGCGTCCTGTACGAAGCGCCTCAACAGGTCGCGGTCGGTGAGACCAGCCGTTGTGTCAGGCCGTTCAGAAGTTTCAGCAAAGGGCGGTTGCATCGGTACTGATATAGTGACGAACACGATCAGTTTGCTGCGCAGAAATTCCTGGAATTTCGTCTGTGCAGCAAGTGTTTCGATTCGTTGTGAAATCTCACTCACCTCTCGTTCCAGGGCTCCAGCACTGGAACGCCATGCCCTGCAGGCTCGGCCTGCAGTTCGTCGCGGCCCGCCACACCGACAACCACGAAGGCGGAGCCTTCCCGGCAGTGCGTTCCAGGGCAGAGCACTGGAACGAGACCAGTTGTATGAATTTCTGCCTCTGACGTGTTCCGTTTACCTCGCTCGCCTTGCGGGACAGCATCGCAGCAGTACACTGGGTGCCCTGCGGTGCCCAGGAGTGCTCGCAGGATGACCGGATGGAGCCGTCCCACGAGAGCCTCAGTCAGCGACATTGCGATGTCCGAGCGTACTGGCGATTCCGAAGCATCAAATTCCGACAAGCCGGCGTCCGTCGACACCGCTGATCGCGAACTCTTCGTGAAACAGTTGCAGCAGCGAGCGAAGGATGCCGCCGCGGCGTCGGTGCATCAGGCGGAACTCTCGCAGCAGTATCTGGAACTGTCTCAGCGATTTGCCGCGCTGGCCGAACGGGCGTCCGTTGCTGAATTGAAAGATATGCGGCACGAACTTGATGTGCTGCAGTACCGCATGGCGGGCGAATTCGACAGCCCACTGCCGGCGCTGAACGATACACAGCCGGTCCGCACGGTGGCCTCTAAGCCAACGCTTGCGGCTCTGCCATCCGAACGAGCGACCGTCACGCCGCCGGCGCTTCCGACAAATGCCGCAACGCAGCAGGCTCCCGAAGTGGCGGATGCGAAAACGCCGACGGGCGAAGTTCCTCCGATCGGCGACTCCCCCGACAGCAGTCATGAGAAAGGCACTTCGAAACGTCGCGGACGCAAGTCATTTTCGGTTCGCAAATTCGTCGAACGCGCTCGCACCGCGCAACTTGCCGCGAGGAAAGTGAAGATCAAGGCCAGGAAGGCGGATCTCAAACCGCAACTCCGTTCCGCGACCGACGAACTGAAGAAGGGGCGTGGTTCGATTCTGACCAGTCTCGGATTGCTCGCGGTCACGCTGGTGCTGTTGAGCCTGGTGAATCTGACGTTCGAGTATTCCACGCCGCTGAGCCCGATCATGGCCGGCTTCGCGGAGGAACCGGAACCCGAACCGGAAGAAATCACGGCTCCCGAAGAAGAGCCCGGCGAACAACTCGAAGAAGAAACCGAAGAACCCGTCGAAGAAGTCGTCGAACCAGAACCGGAGCCGGAGCCGGAACCCGAAGAAACAGAACCGACGGCAGTCCCCGCGGAAACAGAAGTCGCCGAAGTCGAACTTCCCGAAACACTGACCGGCACCGAACCGCCAGCCACGGAAGCCACCGACGGCGACCTCGCTTCTGCAGACAGCCGCAGCGAGGCCGGTCGGCAGGCGATGCTGCAGAAATACGGAGGTTCCGCCGCGAGCGAATCCGCCGTCGGGCTGGCTCTGGAATGGCTGGCGTCCGTCCAGCGTCAGGACGGAAGCTGGGACTTTGTCGACGTCGGACTCAGCGGCAATCCGGGCAAGGTTCACAATCCGATCGGCGGGACGGCTTACGCGCTGTTGCCGTTTCTCGCCGCCGGGCAGACTCACAAGGACGGCAACTACAAAAAACAAATCAATGCCGCTCTGACATTTCTGACGAACGTCGGAGTCAACGTGCCCGCCGGCTACGACCTTCGCGGAGTTCTGAACAAGGGCAACGAAGACGCCGAACCCAATGAAGCGTACTACGTTCACGGGGCCGCAACTCTGGCGTTGTGCGAAGCCTATGGCATGACCAATGATCGCCGACTGCGACGGCCGGCGGAAAGCGCGGTTCACTTCATTCTGAATTCGCAGGATCCCAAAGGCGGCGGCTGGCGATATCTGCCTCAGGAACCGGGGTCCACGTCTGTCACCACGATCCAGTTGATGGCTTTGATGTCCGCGAAAAAGGCGGGCATCAAGGTGCCGGACAACGCGTTACAGGGAGTGATGCACTATCTGGATTCCGTGCAGATCGATGGTGCCGGGCGCTACGGCTACGAAGTGGAGAAAAAGCACTACAAAGGATCGATCACCGCGATGGCATTGCTGTGCCGCATGTATCTCGGCTGGCAGCGCGAAGACGGTGATATGGCCGACGGCGTCGCTCTGCTGGACAAAGCCGGACCGTATGACAATCTGTACACGAACTATTTCGCGACTCAGACATTGAGAAACTGGGGCGGCGACGAATGGCTTCGCTGGAACGAACGCCTGCGTGACGATCTGATCGCTCAACAGGAACAGTCCGGAGCGGAAAAGGGAAGCTGGACGCCTCGCGACCGAGCGGACTACAGCATCAGCGGCGGCCGCCTGCTCACCACGTGCCTGGCAACCCTGACACTTCAGGTCTACTACCGCTATCAGCCGCTGCTGCCGGACAAGTGATGGCGCGTTGAACGCCCCAGACGTTCCGGCGAGCAGCGCGCCAACTGCAGCACGCCACCGCCCCGGCGAGCAGCGCGACGTCAGTCCGCTTTCGCGCTGGCCGTGAGCCCTGACGCGTTCGTCCATGCAGATTGCGGACTCACGTCGCGCAGCTCGCCAACTGCACCGACCCACGCCTTGGCGAGCAGCGCGACGTCAGTCCGCTTTCGCGCTGGCCGTGAGCCCTGACGCGTTCGTCCATGCAGATTGCGGACTCACGTCGCGCAGCTCGCGGCGCATACGCGCCGCGCGCCTCCAGCCCTCGGACGAGACAAGCGAAAAAATCGCGCCGGCGAGCATCCGCAGGTCGTGCCGTTTATCCGGCGGCGTTTTTCTGATTGGCTTCGGCGATGACCTGCTGCTGTTCGTTCGGCGGCAGCAGTTCGTAGGAACTGAATTCCAGTGTGAAAGAACCTTGTCCGCCGGTCAGGCTGCTGATCGTGCGAGCGTACGTTTTCACATTGGCGAACGGCACCTTCGCATGGATTACGCTGAAGCCTCCGGGGATTTCGTCGACGCCTTCCATCCGGCCACGGCGGGTATTCAGGTCCTTGGTGATGTCGCCGATATGAGCGTTCGGGACGGTGACTTCCAGAGCGGCAATCGGTTCGAGCAGCGCCGGGCGAGCCTTCTCGAACAATTCCTTGAAACAGTGGGAACCCGCAATCCTAAACGCGGTTTCGTTGCTGTCGACCGGGTGGTCCTTGCCGAAGAACAATTCGACCATCACGTCCTGAACCTGATAGCCGGCGATGACTCCGCGAAGCATCTGTTCGCGGATTCCCTTTTCCACGGCCGGGATAAACTGGTTGGGAACGGAACCTCCGGAGACCCGGTCAATAAACACAAAGTTCAGCTTCTCGTCGTGATTGAAGCTGCGCAGGTGAGGATACCGGTCCTTGTTGATGTACTCATTCAGATCAACGCCGTGAGGGAACGCAGACAGCTTCAGGTGGACCTCGGCGAACTGTCCGGAGCCGCCGGACTGTTTTTTGTGGCGGTAGCTGCCTTCGGCTCCGTCGGTAATCGTTTCGCGGTAAGGAATCCGCGGCTCGTGCGTCACGATGTCGACCTTTTCGCGGTCGTGCAGCCGCTTTTCGATCAGCTTCAGATGCAGTTCGCTCATGCCCTCCATCAGCAGTTCGTGCGTCTGCTCTTCGTGATGGACGTGGAACGACGGATCTTCTTCTTCCATCTTGTGCAGCGCCAGCGAGATCTTTGTCTGATCGGCCTGGCTTTTCGGTTGTACAGCCAGCGACACCATGGGACGCGGAAACGCAATTGGCGGCATTTTGATTTTGTCAGATCCATCGCTGAGCGTGTTGCCGGTGTGAAATTCTTCGATTTTGGTCACGGCCACGATGTTGCCGGCAATGGCTTCTTCGACCTGTTCGTATTCACCTCCCTGAAAATCCAGCAACTGGTGTATCTTCACCGTGCCGTTCTGGCCGACCACATGAACGTGAGAATCTCGCTGCAGCCTGCCGGAATAGATGCGGATGTAACTTACTTTGGACAGATACGGATCGATGCGTGTTTTGATGACCTGAGCCACCAGCGGGCCTTCGGTTTCCGGCGTGACTGGCTGATCCTGGCCGTCCACCGTGACGTGGCGCATCAACTGCGTGGGTGCCGGCGCATAGCGGGTGATGCCGTCCATCAGTTCCCTGACGCCGATGTCCTTCTTCACTGACGTGAAGAAGACGGGAATGAGCGTGCCGGCGACGACCGATTTGACGATGGCAGCATCGATTTCGTCGGGGGAAATCTCGCCGTCCTCCAGATAACGCATCATTAGATCTTCATCGGCTTCGACAGCTGCGTCGATGACTCGCTGATTCGACGTCGCGGGGTCCAGCAGCGTGCCCTCGGGAAGAGATGCCGGCAGGCGCACTGTGCTCACAACGGCCGTCATCGCCGATCCGATACCGACCGGAACATTCATCAGAGCGCAGGCCGCGCCGAACTGTTCCTTGATGGAACTGACCAGCGCCGGCAGGTCGATGTCGTCTTCGTCGCATTTGTTCACGACAATGAACCGGCCGAGCCCGCGGTTGCCTGCGTGCTGAAACGCTCGGCGGCAGTTGACTTCGATACCTGCCCGGGCGTTGATGGTGATCAGAGCCGTCTCGGCGGCTCGCAGTGCGCCGATCGCGTAGCCGATGAAGTCCGGCATGCCGGGCGCGTCCAGCAGATTGACGCGGACATTGTTGTGTTCGAAGTGACAGATGTGCGAGGTGACGGAATGGTGCCGGTCCTTTTCGTCGTCATCGACATCCAGGTTGCTCGTCCCGTCGTCGGGCGATCCGATCTTCTTCTTTTCTCCCGCCTCGTACAGCATCAGGTCTGCCAGCGATGTTTTGCCGACGCTGCCGTGACCAACCAACACAACGTTCCGAAGTTCCGAGACGGGATGCGCGGGCATAAAGGAAACTCCTGCTTGATCAGATTCTGTGGGGCGGAATTGAAGGCAGACTCGCCGCGGAAGAATTTAATCAATCCTTCAGAAAAACTCGAACAAGGGATCGCCGCAGGCACGAACGAATGGCGAGCTGCACGTCCGCAGTTCGCCTCTCGTTCCAGGGCTCCCGCCCGGGAACGCGATGCCTTGCATGGCTCTGGCTGCAGTTCGTCGCGGCCCGTCTCACCAACGAACACGAAGGCAGAGCCTTCCTGGCAGTGCGTTCCAGGGCAGAGCCCGGGAACGAGGCGCGTCCAGGCGGATTGCGGACTCACCTCGCGCAGCTCGCCACCGGCAGCTCGCCTCTCGTTCCAGGGCTGGAGCCCGGGAACGAGGCGTGCTCGCCGGAGTAGGCGAGTCGGAAAACGCGAGGCAAATTCACGACCGCCCCGAATTCCCATGTTCGGTCGCTTCGGAACGCGAAGCCCAGCCGGTACAATCTCTGCCCGCTCGCCGGACGTTGGTGCATTCCGACGTCCGGTTTCTTTTTGTGTTCACAAGACACGTTTCGTGCGTTGATTGAGAGACTCCTGTGCCGGCAACTTCAGTGATCGGGCTGCAGTGGGGCGACGAAGCCAAGGGCAAAGTCGTCGACCTGCTGACAGAAAACCATGACATCGTCATTCGTTATCAGGGCGGCAACAACGCCGGCCATACAGTGAAGTTCGGCGGCAACACATACAAACTCAGCCTGTTGCCGACGGGAATTCTGCAGACGCATGTGAAATCCGTAATCGCGCCAGGCGTTGTCATTGCCCCGAAAGCCATTTTGAAGGAACTCGATGCGCTGGAGCAGAGTGGCGAAGACTTCTCCGGCCGGCTGCTGATCAGCGACCGCGCTCACGTAATTTGTCCGTGGCATCTGCTGGAAGAAGCGGCTTTCGAGATTTCTCGCGGAGCCGCCGCCATTGGGACGACGATGCGCGGCATAGGAACCTGTTATCGCGAGAAGGTCGGCCGCTTTCATGCGATCCGGATGGGAGATCTGGTCTGCAAAGACACGTTCGTTGAGAAAGTTCGCGAGATCGTGCCCTTCAAACAGAAGCTGCTGGACGCGTTGAATCCGGAAGGCCCGCAGCTCGATGCAGATCAGATCATTGAAGAATTCTCGGCCTGTGCGGATCGACTTCGGCCGATGGTGGCCGACACGACGGCGTACCTGCTGGACGCTCTTGAGGCGGGAAAGAAACTGCTGTTCGAAGGTGCTCAGGGCAGCCTGCTGGACATTGACCACGGCACCTTTCCGTATGTCACGTCGTCGAACAGTTCGGGCTGCGGCATTCACAGCGGCAGCGGCATTCCGGAACGCGCGATTGAAACCATGATCGGCGTCGCGAAGGCATACACGACGCGGGTCGGAGGCGGCCCGTTTCCGACGGAGCTGGACAACGAAATTGGTCAGAGAATCCGCGATGCCGGCAACGAATACGGAACCGTCACCGGCCGGCCTCGCCGCTGCGGCTGGCTGGACACGGTTGCCACGCGCTACAGTGCTCGCATCAGCGGAGTCGACAGTATCGCCGTGGCGCTGCTGGATGTGCTGAGCGGGTTTCCGGAACTGTTCATCTGTGAAGCGTACGACATTCGCGGCCGGGTCACCCGCGACATGCCGTCGCGGTGCGAGGACCTTGCGATTGCCAGACCGGTGCTGCGGCGAATCGACGGTTGGGCGGAAGACATCACGGGCATCCGGGAGTTTGAAGGCCTGCCGCGGGCCGCTCAGCAGTATGTCCTCACAGTCGGCGAACTGGTCGGACGACCGGTTTCGCTGGTGTCTGTTGGACCGGATCGCGAGCAGACGATTCATCTGCAGCCGATCGCGCCCGAGCACAGCCAGCGTTGAGAGTCAACACCTGGTCGCTGCGTGAAATCCCTCCAACGTAAGAAAAACCCGCTGGGCACCTTCCCTGAGAATGCTGCGGGACGGTCTTTTCCTGACAATTCCGCTGCGGACCTGGTAGAAGTCCTCCCGAATAAAACTGCTGAGCGGGAAAGCACTGGGGGCGAATCCCGCAGCCACGGGCCAACTCGCGTACCTGTCAGCGTGCCACAGCGGAGGACTCTACTATGGTTTCAATTCCACACGGAAATGGCAACGGCCACGCCGGCGCGAATCGTCCGCCAGCGTACCATGAACATCAGCCGTCGCTGAACGCACCTTCCGGTATGAATGGTGCGAGCGGCGCGGTGAACCGACTGCCCGAAGAAATCACCGACTACATACGCGCCGGCCAGTCGCTGCTCAACCAGTGCGGGCACATTGTCTTCGTTTACGACTCGGCTGCACGTCTGATCTTTCGAAACACCGTCGCTGAGTCGCATGCACTCGCAGCGCAGTCGCAGCCTGCGTCGTCCAGCAGCGCACAGAGCTGGAGAATCATCTGCGAATGTGTCACTGACGCAGTCGCTGCCGCGATCCGAAATGGTCAGCCCACATTCTCTGCGGTGATTCCCGTGCAGCAGCAGAGCTTCGTCATCACGGGAAGTCTTGTTGGCAGGTCTGGCAGGATCACCGGAGCGATCGCGAACGTTTCCGAACTGGCTTCGGGTGCGGTCCCAGGCATCGTGCCGCAGTCCCAACAGGCCGCACACGTCGCATCGTCCGGCCTGATTAGCGCGGAGTCCGGCGACTCGTCTGGAAACCGCGAGGAACTTCTGTTTCAGTGCTGGGTGAGGCGGCGAGCGGAGGCACGCCGGCGCATGCAGAAACTGTCACGGCGGGAATCTCAGGTCGCCACTCTTGTGTCGCAGGGCAAGGCGAACAAAAGTATTGCTCGGGAACTGGACATCAGCGTCAAGACCATCGAGAAACACCGCGCCAACGCCGTTCGCAAACTTGGAGTGTCGAGCACGCCGGAAATGGTCAGAATCACTGTGATCGCCGAGGACGATCCGGAGGATCTGCCGGGCTCCGCCGCGCGTGTGTCGCCGCAACCGGAGTCGTCCAGTGCCGGACCTGTCTTTGCGTCGCACCACATGTGAGAGCAGCAGCGAGATAGCCGTGTTGTACGGCCGCGGTGTTCACAATCCGCGAAGCCACTCGCACCAGTGACCAACCACGAAGGCAGGCCGACTTTTCAATTTCGGTCTGCCTTTTTTCGTGCGCGGTCGCTGCAGCCTCGAACCCCTGCCGCCGGACCGCTATAGTCCCCGTCCGTTTGAAAAGCACTCCGGGCGCAACACGGGACGAAGCATGAAAATTCACGAGTATCAGGCCAAGCAATTACTCCGAACCGCCGGCGTCGCGGTTCCGGAAGGAATCGTCGCAAAGTCGCCGGACGACGTGGTGGCTGCCTTCAAACAGCTCGGCGGAGAACTGGCGGTCGTCAAATCTCAGATTCACGCCGGGGGCCGCGGCAAAGGCCGTTTCAAGGAACACCCGGATCAGGCCGGAGTGGTCCTCGTGCGATCCGCCGACGAAGCCCGCGAAAACGCCAGGCACATGCTGGGACGCACGCTGGTCACGATTCAGACGGGCGACGAAGGCAAGCAGGTCAACACGCTTTTCGTCGAACAGGGCCTGAAGATCGCTCGCGAGCTTTACCTGGGCATCGTCGTCGATCGCGAAATCGGCGGACCGGTGCTGATCATGTCGTCAGAAGGCGGCATGGAAATCGAAAAAGTCGCTCACGAGCATCCGGAAAAGATTCTGTCCGAACCATTTGACGCCGCCGTCGGACTGTTTCCGTATCAGGCTCGCAAGCTGGCGTACGCTCTCGGATTCAACAAAGACGCCGTTCGCAGTGCCGAAAAGTTCCTGCCGAAGCTGTGTCGGTTCTTCGTTGACAACGACTGCAGCATGACGGAAATCAACCCGCTCGTGCTGACTGAAGACAATCAGCTTCTCGCTCTCGACGCGAAAGTCAGCTTCGACGACAACGCGATGTTCCGCCACAAGGATCTGGCCGAACTGCGGGATCTCAGTGAGGAAGATGCGTCCGAAGTCAGAGCGGCCAACGCCGGGCTCAGCTACGTCAATCTGGACGGCAACATCGGCTGCCTGGTCAACGGAGCCGGCCTGGCCATGAGCACCATGGACCTGATCAAACTGCACGGCGGCGAACCGGCCAACTTCCTTGACGTTGGCGGTGGAGCAAACGTCGACCAGGTCACAGAAGCCTTCCGCATCATTCTGTCGGACAGCAACGTGAAGGCTGTGCTGGTCAACATCTTCGGCGGCATCATGCGTTGCGATGTCATCGTAGAGGCTCTGCTGGAAGCTTACGAGAAAGTCGGCTTCACGGTGCCACTGGTCGTTCGTCTGGAAGGAACCAACGTCGAAAAAGCCCGCGAGATGCTGGCCGCGAGCGGTCGTAACATCATCGCGGCGAGCGACCTGACGGACGCCGCGAAGAAAGTTGTCGGATCACTGACTGCGTAACGAAATCGTTGAGTCGCAGTCTCGCCGGAATGCTTCCTGGTGAGACTCACTCCCGTGCGACAGGCAACTCGCCGGCGTGGAAGTTAGCAGCGCGTTGAAGAAGTCGTCTGGAACATCGGACCGGGCACCGAAAAGCGTCGAAATCGAGTCACCGGAGAATTCCAGACACCTTCTTCAACAGACTGTCAGACGAAAGCAATCTGAACACCGAACACCGAACACTGAAAACCGAACACTGAAAACGTCCCCATGAGCATTCTCGTCACCAAAGAAACCCGAGTCATCTGCCAGGGCATTACCGGTAGCGCCGGTCTGTTCCACAGCCAGAAGTGCCGCGAGTACGCCGAAGAATGCCAGCCAGGTGTGAATGTCTTCGTCGGCGGAGTCACGCCCGGCAAAGGCGGCACCGAGGTTGACGGTTTCCCCGTTTTTAATTCGGTCGGCGAAGCTCGTGAGCAAACAGGTGCCAATACCTCAATGGTCTTCGTCCCGCCGCCGTTCTGTGCCGACGCGATTCTGGAATCTGCCGACGCCGGGATTGAACTGATCATTGCGATCACCGAAGGCATTCCCGTGATGGACATGATCAAAGTGAAGCGGGTTCTGGAACATTCGACATCGCGGCTTGTCGGCCCGAACTGCCCGGGCGTGATTACGCCTGGAGTCGCCAAGATCGGCATCATGCCCGGCTACATTCACACTCCTGGCGACATCGGAATCATCAGCAAGAGCGGCACGCTGACGTACGAAGCCGCATGGCAGCTTGGTCGAGCCGGACTTGGTCAAAGTACCGCCGTTGGTATCGGCGGCGACCCGATCAACGGCACGAATTTCATCGACCTGCTGGAGCTGTTCGAAAACGATCCCGGCACCCGTGGGATTCTGCTGATCGGAGAAATCGGCGGTAATGCGGAACAGCAGGCGGCAGAATACATCAAGAGCCATGTGAAGAAGCCGGTGGCAGGATTCATCGCCGGCCAGACAGCTCCTCCCGGCAAACGCATGGGCCACGCCGGAGCCATCATCAGCGGCGGCGGCGGCACAGCAGCGGAAAAAATCAACGCGCTGCGATCCGCCGGAGTCAACGTCTCCGACAGCCCCGCCGGCATGGGCGAAGCGATGAAGGCGGCGCTGGGATAAGGATTCACCCGGGAAATTGGGGTGTTGATCCAAGTGCGATTCAGGCCCGGCGGGCCGACATAGCGTAAGCCGGTGGCGTGAGCCACCGGTCAGGCGATGAACTCATGACAGAGCCCCGGGAGGGCAACGCCGTTAAGAGTTTATTTTCGTTTAACCCGTGGCCGAGAGGCCAGGTTGGTGCAAGCCGTGACGGCCTGGCCTTTCGGCCACGGGTTAAACGAGCGTGTTTTCCGGGGGAAAAACTCTTAACGGCGTTGCCGGGAGGGGCGACACAGCATCGCGCAAGGTGCATGTGTCGGCCCTTCAGACCTGCGGGCGCAAGGTTGCCGGCTACCGGAGCCTGCCGGCTCCGGCACATGTTCTGCCTGCCCGCCGGGCATCAACATTCGGACAAAACGCTGACGTCTGTTCGACGCCGAAGACCATTGCGGCACACCAGCGTTCTTCGTGGCAGCCGTTGTGCACGGCTCCGGCGAATGGACGCTCGGCGACACCCCGATTCGCCGGCAGAGCTGGGGTAAATCGGCAACGCTCTCTGAAGTCCGAGGCAATGGCAACTCCGGTGCGAGAACATGCGTCGGCTGGATTTCCGCGGTGATTCGTTCCCGATTTGGCTATACTCACGTACGGAAATACCGGATTGTCTGGAGTGACTGTCATGAGTGCAACATCGACACGACCTATTACGACCGCCGAGTTCGAGCGCATGATCGAACGGGGTGTTTTCGAAGAAGAATCGGTGAACAGTCCTCGAATCGAACTGATCCACGGAGCGCTTCACGAGATGCCCCCGCCAAATCCGCCTCATGAACATTTCGTTGACTGGCTGACGGAGTGGAGCTTTGAAGTCACCGGCCGCACAGAAGTACGCGTTCGTGTTCAGAATTCGATCGGCATCCCGAAACTCGACAGTCTCCCGTTGCCTGATCTGGCGTGGATGAAACCGCAATCGTATCGCCAGCGACGCCCGGGACCATCGGATGTTCTGCTTCTGATCGAAGTCGCAGATACGAGTCTTCAGAAAGATCTCGGTATCAAATCCGTGCTGTACGCCGAAGCGTTGATCGCGGACTACTGGGTCGTGGACATCAACGCGTCAACAATCCACGTCCACCGCGATCCGGTGGGGACGGAGTTCGCCACCAGGTTCAGCGCGACAAGTGGCGAACATCTCTCGCCGCTCGCGAAACCCGATGCACGGCTGTCCGTGGCGGACCTGTTTGCCACTTGAAAAGCTGGTCAGAAGTTAGAAACCTGTGCCATCCGGTGTTGGGCTGGCATCCAGGTTCCATTGGCATTCCCGATGCATGCCCCGAAGACAGTGAGGCCAGGGAACGATTCGCACGTTCGCGGTCCCGGTCCAACAATAGCAATGGCACCGGAAGCCGCACACAATCAGGGGGTCGCCTCTTACCCTGTGCACCTCCAGGGG
>CAZHET010000083.1:0-17299 GCA_964531585.1 uncultured Planctomycetaceae bacterium
TCCTCGCATTTCGCTCGCAGGGGGAAAACCGCGGCGAGCGATGTTCCGGCGATTGTGCCGAGTGCCTGTCGGCGAGTGGTTGCGTTCATGGTGATGCCAATCCGCTTCTGACTTTGGGTGCCAGGTTCACATTGCGTTACGGTAGATCTCCCGGTACGACGCCGCATTCATTGTTCGCGGGTTGAAGGTTCCCGTCCACTGCTGAGAGGCTTCTTCTGAAAGAGTCTGCAGCAGCGTTTCAGAGATTTCCGGTTCGACGGCCTCAGCAAGTGTTGTCGGAGCGCCGGCCTGCCGCACCAGTTCGGTGAAGCCGGACCGCAGGCAGTCGACGGCGTTATCGACGGAGTCACTGACGTCGGACCAGCCGGCAGCGACAGCAAGGTCGTGGTACAGTGAACCGACTTCTTCTGCATTCCACTGAATCACGTGAGGCAGCAGCAGACCGACGGCGTGCCCGTGAATGGTCTCGAAGTGAGCCGTCAAGGGATTCGCGGCGGCGTGCGTCGCTCCCAGCATACTGTTTTCGATGGCGGCTCCGGCAAGATGAGCACCCAGTTGCATCTGCCCGCGTGCTTCGAGGTTTTCTGGTTCTGTCAGGACAGTGGGAAACGCCCTCGACAACAGCCGCCACGCGTTGCGGGCAAACATCTGCGACACGAAGTTTCGCTTTGTTGTGACGTAGCTTTCGATCGCGTGCGTCATCGCATCGATGCCCGTTGCAGCGGCAACCGACCGTGGCATGGTGACCGTCAGTTCCGGGTCGAGAATGGCGACTTTGCACGCGGCTTTCGGATCACCACACGGCATCTTCATGTGAGTTTCCGCGTCGGCGATGACTGCGAACGACTGAGCTTCGCTGCCGGTTCCTGATGTCGTGGGAACGGCAATCATCGGCAGCATCGGCTTTTTCGCTTTGCCAACGCCTTTGTAATCCTGCATGCGACCGCCGTTGGTCAGCAGGAAATTGGCTCCCTTGGCGCAGTCCAGACTGCTGCCACCGCCGAGACCGATGATCGTGTCGACGTTCAGCGGCCGGGCGAACTGCACGCAGCGATCGACGTGTTTGGTGGTCGGATTCGGTGCTACCTGGTCGAATACGAAGACTTCCAGCCTGGCGGCGTGCAGATAATCAACGGCGTGCTGGCTGTGCCCGGCGTACTGCAGCCCGGGGTCTGTGACTAGCAGAATACGCTTCGCGGCAAGCTCATTTGCGACGCGGCCCAGCTGAGCGAAAGTGCCGCCACCGAACAGCACTCGCGTTCGCGGCTGGAAATCAAAAGCAGACGAGAGGCTCGCCGGAATCGTCGCCGCGGGTGGCGTGTGGGTGACGGATGACATAGGCGACGGGGCGGCGAGGGCGGAAAGGAAAGCGTGGCAGGCTCAGTGAGGTTTCGATTGTAGGCTTGTTGTCACCTGACGCAAACGGGCGGAGCGGTTCATCGGGTTCGTGGCTGCAGTCAGAACAGAACGTCCGGATTCTCGTCGCGTCGACCGGCTGTGCCAGAACCGGCCTCCCTGGAACGCGCTTCCCTGGAAATTGAAGCCGTCCCGTCAAAATCCGTCGTTTGCACGTCGCCGGCAGCGTCCAGGCGCGTGACCAGCTCAATTCGCCCGGTTGCCGCGTCAAGAATCTGGTGGCAGTTGCGAAGAAGCTTCATTCCGCGTTCGAACTGCGACAATGACTGTTCCAGCGGTGCCTGCCCGGATTCGAGCAGACTGACGATTTCTCCCAGTTCTTCGATTGCCGCTTCGACTGTGATTGCGGATTCCGGGCTGTCGCCGGATTCAGTTTTTGTTTTCTTCTTCGCCATCAATCCTGAGTAACCTGCTTCCACAGAGGAGCCCGATATTTGGCAGACGCGGTCGGGGAAATCTAGCAGGTCGGCGTAAGAATGCCCACAAGCTGAGTGTGAAGCGGCAAACAGCCAGACAACTTGCACAGGGATTTGAGATCTGTCATCCTGGCGTAAACGCCGTTTTGGTAATGTCTGCGCCTGCCGCGAACTCGCCACGCACCATTCCCCGTTTTCTTCCGACGAGTCAGTTCGAAATGTCCGGGCATCAAATCGTCGATACACGCGTCACTGTGGAAACGCCGGAAGGTGTCGACTTTCAGTTCGTGATCGCCGGACCCGGCAAACGCGGGATGGCGTTTGTGATGGACACTGTCCTTGTGACCGCGTTTTCGATCGGAATTATCTGGCTGGTGTCTGCCGTGCTGTCGCTGAGCGGCGGCTTATCCGGCGCGATGACGGGCTTCATCCTGCTGGTCGTGTTTGCCGCTCAGTGGCTGTATCGGGCGTTGTTTGAGGCGTTCTGGAATGGACAGACACCGGGCAAACGTTCGGCGAACCTGCGCGTGGTGCGTACGAACGGGACTCCCATCGGCTGGTTTGAAGCGTTCGGACGCAGTATCTTGCTGGTGGCGGATGCGTTCGTTCTGGTGCCGGTTCACCCGGACATTCCGCCCTTCATTCCGACATACAGTGTGGCGTTGCTGTCGATGTTCGCCACGGCACGAATGCAGCGGCTGGGTGATGTCTTCTTCGACACGATGGTGATCGACGAATCGCGGGAGTTCATCAGCCGCGCGGCCGGGGTCACTCACGGAATCGAACCGATTTCGCGCAGCGAATGTTCCGGACGCTACCATGTTCCGGAAAGGACTCTGGCCGTGATAGAACGGCTGTTTGAAGGCGACCGGATCATTGCTGACGGCCGGCGGGAGGAAATCGCACGCACGCTTTCGGTGGCCCTGCGCAGGCGGCTGGGATACGCCGAGCCGTTGCCCGATCCCCGCAACCCAAACACGTATTTCCGCGACGCTCCGATCAAGCACTCAGCATTCCTGCGGCGGATTCTGAAGACATTCGCGGACTTTGAGGACGGCAAGCTGAAGGTTTCCGCGGCGGACGTGTCACCTGAGACTCTGGACCGCACCGCGGTCGCTCACATCGCGGAACGGTCGCGGCAGGTCACTCGCGAGCACAATCCGTTCGTACAGCAATCGCCGTCGCGACATCATGTCCCGTCAGCGACAGGGACCGCGCGGGCTGCCACGGCCGATGCCGCAACAGCAACGCTCGAAGCCGAACGACCGCCGATGAGACTCACGCGCGCCGACCTGGCGGATTCTGCCGACCTGACGGATTCCGCCGACCTGGCAGAAGACCGTGTGGTCGACGAATCGCCGCGTGGCGTTGATGCGCCGGCGGAATCAGCACCCCGAAGCCATTCACCGGAAAGTGGTGCATGAACCGAGAACGTTTCATCAAACAACGGCGCGGTGACTGGCAGCAGTTTGAAGCACTGCTGCAGCGCATGAAGGCACTTCGCGTCGGGCAATGGAACGGCCACGATATCGGCAACCTGTCGAGGCTGTACCGGTCGATCTGCTACGACCTGTCACTCGTGCAGTCACGTGAATGGGGCGCGCGGCTGGAACAGTACCTGAACGACCTGGTCGCTCAGGGGCACAATTGTCTGTACCGGTCGCCGCCGCGATCGATTCACGGTGTGCTGAAGTTTCTGGCTGAGGACTATCCGCGACTGTTGCGGGCAAGGAAGGCGTTCTTCTTTGTGTCGCTGGCATTGTTCGCCGTTCCGTTTGTAGTCGCGATGATCGTCGCGACGATTGATCCCGTTCTGGCTGAACAACTGGTTGACCGCGTGGTGATGGAACAGGCGGGGGAAAGTTATTCCAAAGACTTTTATGAAGCCGAAGACGCGGCCTATGCCGATCAGCGGTCGGCGATGGCCGGATTTTATGTCTGGCACAACGTGGGCATCGCCCTGAAGTGTTTCGGCCTGGGAGTCTTCTTCGGCATCGGCACGGCCGTCACGCTGCTGTTCAACGGCATTGCTCTGGGAGCGATCACGGGGTTTCTGATTAATCAGGGCTACTCTGACCGGTTCTTCAGCTTCGCGATTTCCCACGGTTCGTTCGAGCTGACTGCGATCGTCATCGCGGGTGCGGCCGGACTGCTGATTGGCTGGGGCATGATTCACCCCGGCAACCGCACACGGCTGGAATCATTGCGGTATCACGGTCTGGAAGCCGTTCGGCTGGCCAGCGGAGCCGCCGTGATGCTGATGATTGCAGCGCTGATTGAAGCGTACTTTTCGCCGGCTCCGTGGATTCCCAACGCCGTGAAGTATGCCGTTGGCACGCTGCTGTGGATTCTGGTGTTTGCCTACCTGGCGTTCGCCGGACGGGAAGGCAAAACCGCATGAAGGTTGAGGACTGTATCGTCAGCGTTGAGCGGCGTTCGATGGGCGGTTGCCTCGATCTGGCATTCGTGTTCGGACGCCACTTTGCAGCGCCGATCACCCGGCTGATGCTGATGTTTGCCGTTCCGTCCTGCGGTCTGGTGTGGCTGCTGACGTCCTGGCAGACGGACATGCTGATTCCTTCGATTCTGATCTTTCTGTTTTTCAATGCGCTGATGAGCGGTGCCCTGGTTGCCAGTATCGGGCCACAGGTGTTTGGCGTTCCGATAACGACGTCCGCCGCTTTGAAGGGAGTGCGCAGCCGGCTGTTTTCGTATCTGTTTCTGACATTCATCGCGAGAATGCTGCAGGTGTTCACGGGATTCTGCATGGTCCTTCCGTCAGTTCTGGTGACGGCGTATTTCGGTCATCTTCCGGAGGTCATGCTGCTGGAACGCACGAAGTTTAGTCAGGTGACGCAGCGCCTGTCGTGGCTGGGCAAAGGCGGCGGGTTTTCGCGAAATCTCGGTCGCCTGTTAGCGCTGCTGGTTTTCTGGGGCATTGCGAGTGCCGGGGTGTTTCGCACGATCGACATGCTCAGCGATACCCTGTTCAATGCGCCGATCTTCTTCAATACGATTTCCGACAGTCCGGACATGTTCGAAGCGCTGATGGGACGAATGATCGACGACCCGAAGGTTCTGACGCTGCTGCAGGTGTCGCTGTGGATTCCGTACCCGATCGTCCGTCTGACCTGGTTTTTCTGCTATCTCGATCAGCGGATTCGCAACGAGTGCTGGGATCTGGAACTTCAGTTTCGCCTGGAAAGCACCCGGCTGGAGGAGCGGGCGGTATGAGAGCTGGCCGAACAGCAATCCGGGGCCTGTGCGTCTGCATGATTCTGGTCATTTCCGCAACGGTCACAGCGGGACAGATCTCGCCATTTTCCGTTGCGCCCAAGTCATTTGCCGTGGCGCAACTGGACGCCGAACAAATTCGGGACACGGCCCGGCAGGTGATGCAGCAGAATGAATTTCGCTCCGTGCGTCGGCGAGTGCTGGAAAACATCCCCGAGTCTGACGCGGACAAAGGGTTTCTCGAAGGCATGATCGGATCGATGGGCCGCACGATTTTCGACGGCGTTTCCAATTTCTTCGACTGGTTCTTCGGACTGTTCTCATCGAAACGCACAACGGCGGCACCCGCTCCCGCGTCCGGTCCGACGCTGAACGTTTCCATCGGGCTGTCTCAGATTCTGCTGTATGCTGCTTTGATCGCACTGGTGGGTATCGCCGTGTGGATTATCGCGATGATCGTGCGCACGTCGGACGGACGCAATCATTCGCGTGACCGCAGTTTTTTGAACGGTGACGGTGAGGCTCTGGAAAACCTGAGCGTACCGCCGGGCGACCTGGCCGCATCAACTTACGAAACTCGCGCCCTGCAGTTCGCGGCCGAAGGAAATTTTCGGGCCGCTATTCGTGAACTGCTGCTGGGCAGCATGAGCTGGATTGAACGTGCCGGGTTGATTCGGTTTCGCAAAGGCCTGACAAACCGCGACTATGTGCGAGCTGTCTGGCGGCAGCAGGAGCGCCGGGAAGCGTATTCGGCCACGGCACTGGAATTCGAAAGGGTGTACTTCGGGCGGCGGACTGCGACTGAAGAGATATTTCACCAGTGTCTGAACTCTTTTCAGAAGGCCTTCCGTGAAGAAGCTCCGACAACTGCAGAAGTCTGATTCGGCCTGGCTGACTGCCGTCGCGGCGCTGGTCGTGCTGCAGTTCTGGTGGTTGCCCGGCGACCCGGGCACGCCCGACGATTCGTACAGCAATTCGATCGAAGGCAAACGCGGGCTCTTCCAGACGCTCGACGTGCTTTCGAAGGCGGATGCTCTGCCGCCCGTGCGCCGGGAAACAGGCCGGCTGCTGCCCGACACACACGACACACTGTTGTTGCTGAGCCCCGATCGCTATCCGAATGCTCACGAACAGCAACGCCTGGCAGAATGGGTCTATAACGGCGGGTCGTTACTGTTCGCTCCGAACTGGGGCGACCCGGCGTGTTCCATCTCACAGCTTAATATTTTCATTCAGGAGGAATCATGGTTCCGGGAGACGACAACGGGCACTGCGGCTGGCAGTGCAGGAAACTCGGCACCATCCGCGCAGACGGGCCCGCCGGCTGCATCGGCGGAACAGACGACCGAGCAGGCCGAAGCGGACGTCGAGAGCCAACCCGTCGAAGCGGAATTGCCGGATTCCGCCGCGCCGGAAATGCCGGCAGAAGCAGTCGATGAATCGCCTGTCCCGCCCGCGGTTGGCGAACAGAAGAATATCGCGGAGACGCTGGAAGAAGGCTCCACCGACGAGGTTGACATGCAGAAGACTCCCAGCCTGTTGCCGCCGCAGCCCGGAGAGTTCAGCATTCAGGACGCCGATGATACGTCACCGTCGGCATCAGAACTGGATTCCAGCAGTGTCCTCGTGGACGGCACCGTTCCCTGGCGGACACGGGCTTCCATGACCACGCCGTACGGCCGGGCAACGACACTGGTGACGTCAATGTCCGGCGAGGTCCAGGCGGCGGCCTGGGCGTACGGCGACGGTCTCGTGGTGGTATCGGCCAGCCCGGATGTGTTTTCAAATCGCGCTCTGCTGGATGACGCTCAGGCTGAACTGGCTGTCAGGCTGGTGGAATATGCGCACACAAACCGCGGCGCTTCCGACGCAGAACGTGGGGCAATCGTCGTGAACGAGTTTCTGAATGCCAGCGATGCCTATCGAGGAACCGGTGTCCTGATGAGTCCCGGCCTGAGGTCGGGAACTCTGCAGTTGATTCTGATCGCAGTGCTGGCAGGGTGGTACGGATTTCATCGCTTCGGCCCGCCGATCCGGACTCACACAGCCGAACGGCGCAGCCTGACGGACAGTGCGACGGCCGCAGGCAACCTGCAGTTTCGATCCAGTGGAGCGTCGGAATCCGTCCGCTGCTACACCGAATACCTGAAAAGCGTGCTGCGGCGTATGTTCGCCGGAACAGTCAGACTGGAGGATTTCACCGCCGTGGCTCACCGCACGGGACTGGATCCGGACGAGGTCCGACGTCGGGTGACCGTCGCGGAAGAACTCGGCTCGAACTCGCACACAACCGCCACCCGCGCGGCAGGTGCCATTCGCGATCTGGCAGACATGCAGGCGCGACTGACAGGATCGCTGGATGCCGCCAAAAAGAGCACGTCTGCACGGTCCGGGCGCAAGTGACCGGCAGCCAGGTCTCAGAATCGCGTTCCGAATCCTTGAACTTTGAACACCAAACTTTGAACACTGAAGAACGTCCCTCATGCAACTGACAGATGTCTCAAACGCCTTCAATGCGGCCGTGGACCAGATTGGCAAGGTCGTTGTCGGGCAGATGGAACTGGTCGAAGGCGTGCTGGTCGCGCTGTTTTCTGAAGGCAGCGTTCTGATCGAAGGACCGCCGGGGCTCGGCAAGACACTGCTGGTCAATGTGCTGGCGTCGACCGTTTCGTGCCGCTTCCGGCGAGTGCAGTTTACTCCCGACCTGATGCCGTCGGACTTGACCGGCCACAGCATCTACGACATGAAGGATCAGGTATTCCGGTTTAACCAGGGGCCGGTATTTACCAACATTCTGCTGGCCGACGAAATTAATCGTTCGCCGCCGAAGACTCAGGCCGCGCTGCTGGAAGTCATGCAGGAACATCAGGTCACCGTTGACGGACACACTCACCGACTGGACAGCCCGTTTCTCGTCATCGCCACGCAGAACCCGATCGAACACGAAGGCACGTACCCGCTGCCGGAAGCACAGGTCGATCGCTTCATGTTCAAGCTGCTGGTGGACTATCCGCCTCACGCAGACGAAGTCAGCATTCTTCGACTTTACACTTCGGGTAAAGATCCGCGTCATCTGACTGACTTCGGCCTGCAACAGATCATGCAGGCAACCGATGTTGTTGCGGTGCAGGAAGCCGTGAAGCAGGTCATCGTCGAAGAAAAGCTGCTGACGTACATCGTGGATATCGTGTCGACGGCGCGGACATGGGGTTCCGTCAGCGTCGGTCCCAGCCCGCGTGCGGGGGTCAATCTGCTGATCGCGGCCCGCACACTCGCAGCGTGCCGAGATCGGGATTTCGTGACTCCGGACGACATCAAGGAACTGGCTCCCTGGGTACTTCGCCATCGGATTCGTCTGCGCCCCGAAGCAGAGATTGAGGGCAGCACCGCAGACGAGACCATTCGACAGATCATGGACAGCGTCGAAGCTCCGCGGTCGTAGTTTCCGTCCGTCGCCGCGGCTCTGTTTCCTGTCCGCCGCAATAGCTCCTTGGCCCGTTCCATGAATTCGTCAACCAGTCTCCGAATGTCAATCGACGACTCTCTTTCGCGTCCGCATGACCTGTTCACCCGCCAGATCACTGCGGGAACTTGTCGGCGGTCCGAAAATTCTGCAGCACTACATCCCGGATTTCGCTGTTGAACTGCTGGACCTCAGCACGGTCGCTGATGATGAACTTCCCCGACAATCCCTTACGCGAGCGACTTTGCTGCTGCTAAAATGCATTTTTCGCGCCGAGCTGCGAGCGCATCTGGAAGAGATTTTTCGGTCAGCCGCCTTGCAGCGTGGTGATGATGAGCTGCAGGAAATTCTTCGCAGTTTCCTGACCTACGTGGCCGCGGCCGCCAGACAGATTGAGATGCGAGATCTGGGCCCGGTCGTTGCGAAATCACTGGATACGAAGGGAGAGCGCGCCATGACGTCGATTCTCGAAGAGTGGATTGAGAAAGGCCGCGTCGAAGGTCTTGAGAAAGGCCGTGTCGAAGGTCTTGAGGAAGGCCGTGTGCAGGCAATGCGAAGCGGAATCAGTGACATCCTGACCGTGCGATTTCCAGACGACGCGGCCGCACTGGGGGCTCGCATCAACTGTCTCGATTCAGCGGAGTTGCTGCGAGACGTTCATCGTCTGAGTCTGACTGCCGTGTCAGCAACGGAGATCAGTGACTGGCTGGCCAGTCATGGCTGATGCATGGCCAGGCTCCGCCCGTGATGCCGCTCGCGCCCGGTCAGACGCTCGCAGCGCCAGGACGGACCTTCAATTGATCGCTGCCAGCCAATGATCCCTTCCCGACGACTCATAATCATCGCTCTTCTGCTGGCTCTGCCGCTGATGTTTGGCGGATTGCGCCGCGACATCGCGGACATCGCGTTACTGCTGAATGTCGTATTGGTGGTCGTGGCGGGCGTCGACCTGCTTATCAGCGGTTCGACGTCGGAGATTGAAGTTGAACGGGAGGTTTCCGATGTGCTCAGCGTGGGCACTCCGAACCCCGCGAAACTGCTGCTGCGCAACCGATCGCGGCTCCCGCGTCAGGTTGTCGTTTTTGACGACCCTGGTCCGCTGTGCGAGACGGACCCGGACCGCATGCCGCAACTGGTCGAGCTGCCGCCCTGGAAGCAGGCCACGGTCAGTTACAGCGTGATCCCGTTGCGGCGCGGTGCGTCTGAACTGCCGGCCGTGCATTTGCGATTTCCGACCAGACTGAAGCTGTGGACGCGCCACGAAATTCGCGCCTTGAAGATGCCCGTGCGCATCTATCCCGACATTCGGGCGGTGTACCGTTACGAGTTAATGGCAAGCCGCAATCGCCTTGCCGAAATTGGCGTGCGAATGTTGCGGATGCCGGGACAGGGCCGCGAATTCGAACGCCTCCGCGAGTATCGCTACGGAGACGAAATTCGACAGATTGACTGGAAAGCAACATCTCGCCAGCGCGAGCTGATCAGTCGCGAATTCAACGTGGAACGCAATCAGAATCTGGTGCTCATGATCGACTGCGGACGGTTCATGCGGAACGAGACCGGCGGCATTTCGTATCTTGATCGAGCACTCAATTCCGCAATCATGCTTAGCTACATTGCCCTCGGACAGGGCGACAATGTGTCGCTGATGGCTTTTTCCAACCGCATCGAACGCTTCATTCGACCGGTTCGCGGGAAGCCCGGAATTCAGACGATTCTGCGTTCCACATACGACATCCAGGCATCCACCAAAACAGCCGACTACAGCCTGGCTCTCGAATACCTGGCAATGGTTCAGCGCAAGCGCGCGCTGGTGATTCTGATCACGTTTGTCACCGACGAACTGCAGTTGCGCGTGATCGGCGAAAGTCTGAAGCTGAGATCCCTGCCGTATCTGCCCATGTGCGTCCTGCTCCAGGACGTTGGCCTGCGGTCAATGGCTGATCGGGTCCCGGTCGACGATATCGACGCGTTTCACACATCGGCGGCAGCCCACATTCTGACCGGGCAGGCGCAGCAGGTCGCCGCTCTGAGAGAAAACGGCGTCATGATGGTCGACACGCCGCCGGACCTGCTGACTGAACGTCTGATTAGTGAATACCTGACGGTGAAAATGCGCAATCTGATGTGAACTCGCGCCGCGGCGGTACCCTTACTCACCACTGCGAATTCCGGTAACATGTCCGTCTGCCGGCCCGGCGATCCTGCCGCGGCTCCATGCTGCCGGACGAAAGGGGACCGGCATCGAGCGCAAGTTGCGTGCGCACGGCAAATGTTCCGCGGCCTTCCCTCGGTGCCGGTCTCCTTTCGTCTCGTAACCATGAATCATCCGGCTTAGACGACCGAGTATGGCAAGAAAGCGTGCGGAACGCGAAAAGCAGGTGATCGGCTGGCGCGAATGGGTTTCGATCCCGGAGCTGGGTATTCCCAGAATTAAAGCGAAGATCGACACGGGTGCCAGATCGTCGTGTCTGCACGCCTTTCGCATTCGCGTGACCGAGCGCCACGGTGAAGCCTACGTGCGGTTTCAGATTCACCCGTTGCAGCGCAGCGCCAGGGAGACGGTCGAAGCCGAAGCCCGAGTTCTGGAGTTTCGGGACATTCGCAGTTCCAGCGGTCACGTCACAAAGCGGCCCGTCATTGTGACCGAGCTGGAATGGAATGGCATTCGCTGGCCCATCGAAGTGACGCTGGCGAACCGTGACCAGATGGGATTCAGGATGCTGCTGGGGCGGGAGGCGGTGCGTTCCCGGTTTCTTGTTGAACCCGGCCGGTCGTTTCTGGCAACCCGCTGCCGGCGCAGCAAATAGGCAGCTTCCGCTGGTTCCGTGGCACCTGCGGCGCACCGGACCGTGTTGTGTTGTGGTGATGACTGGGCAATGCTGCGGCCGCAAAACTCTGACTTCCGACAGACAAGGCTTGAGCTGTGGCGACAAAGAAGTACTCACGACCGGTCGGCGTCTGGGGAGAAACAACAATCGCTCCCGGAGAAACCCGCGATATTAAGCTGGATGTGTCCGAAAGCTATTCCGGTATGACGGTCCACATTCCGATTCACGTTCAGCGAGCTGTCGAGGACGGTCCGGTTGTCTTTGTCACGGCGGCGATCCATGGGGATGAAATCAACGGAACCGGAACGATCCGCAGCCTGATTCAGGACGAAACGCTGCAGCTGACTCGCGGTGCCGTGATCCTCGTGCCCGTGCTCAACGTCCTTTCTTTTGACCGGCATACCCGCTACCTGCCTGACCGGCGCGATCTGAACCGGTGTTTTCCGGGAACGCTGAAAGGCAGTCTTGCCAGTCGGATGGCTCGAGTCATCTTCGACGAAATCGTGTCACGCTGTGATTACGGTATCGACCTGCATACGGCGGCCGTGCGACGCACAAACTATCCCAACGTTCGCGGCAACATGGATCTGCCCGAAGTCGCCAGGCTCGCAAGGGCTTTCGGCAGCGAAGTCATCGTCCACAGCAAAGGCCCAAAGGGAGCGTTTCGTCGTGAATGCACAGCCGCGGGGTGCCCGTCGATCATCCTCGAAGGCGGCGAAGTGTGGAAGGTCGAACCCACAATCGTGGAAACCGCTCTGCGCGGAATTCGCAACGTTCTGAGTTTTCTCGACATGCTTGATCACGAACCGACATCACCGGAAAAACAGGTCGTGATCCGCGAAGCGCGGTGGGTCAGGGCAGACAAAAGCGGCTTCCTGCAGTTCCATGTCAAACCTGGCGAAATCATTCGGGAAGGACAGCCGATCGCGACCAACACCAACCTGCTGGGACGGGAACAGAACATCCTGGTTGCTCCGTTCGACGGAGTCATCATCGGCATGGCGACGCTGCCATGTGTCAGTCCAGGCGAACCGGTATGCCACGTGGGCCGCCTGCCAAAACACACAACAGCCGACGATTTCGAAAAACAGCGTGAAACGGAAGCCGGACTGGAAGGGCGCACGGTCGAACAACTTGCATCCAACGTTATGGTCGTCGAACACAACTCCGATTCCGGAAATTGACCTGTCATCACCATTCGAAAAATGTCCGTCGCTTAATTTCCGCAGGAGTCAAACGGCTGTCTGTTCGCTGACGCCCAGCAGTTTCTGCCGTTCATCGGATCGAGCTGCGGATTCGGCCGCAAGTACAACATCTGGTGGCTGAGTGAGCGATGCCCGCAAAATGTCTGATCTGCTTTACAATCGAAATGGGCTTGACTAGCTTTCTCAGCCTCAGTCGCACGGAAATTGATTTCCCGAACTGACTGATGTCTCAGGCGTTCGAATTTTCTGACGGTTTCTGCTGAGCCGTCAGACTGCCGGATGGAACCGGCTGACATGACACGGAAGGGATTCTGCCTACTGCTCTACCTCGGGAAACCGGACGTATTCCGGTGTGCTCCCGTCGAACGCTCCTCGTTTCACTCGTGCAGTTTCAGCATGCGCTGAGGCTGCGGCTATTCACTTTCCAGGGAAGGAATTCGTTATGAGTCACAGCAAACCCATCGTCGGAATCACCGGAGATTTTCGCCCCGAACGCTACAACGGCGCGGCACTGAGCTGGTTCAACACGGGATACTACGACAGTGTGACGGCGGCCGGAGGTCTGCCGTTGCTGCTGCCTCCGTACGACGACGAGAATGACATCGCTCGAGTGCTGGAGCAGCTTGGCGGACTGGTGCTGGCCGGCTGTGTGCTGGATCTCGACCCGATCGCTCTGGGAATGCACAATCACCCGTCGATCAAAAAGATGCCGAAGCGACGAGAAGAATTCGACCGCCGCGTCGCACAGATGGCGATCGACATGAAGCTGCCAATTCTGGCGATCGGTTCCGGGATGCAGTTGGTGAACGTGCTGTGCGGCGGGACCTTGTATCAGCACATTCCCGAAGACCTGCCGCGAGCACTGCATCATCGTGACGAAGTCGAGAAGAACCTGCGGCACGTTCTGGAAGTCGTTCCAGGCAGTCATCTCGATGAGATCTACGGGCCCGGTGAAGTGCGCGTGAACAGCCATCATCATATGGCTGTGAAGGACCTGTCGTGTCGCTTCCGCGTCGGCGCGACGTGTCCCGACGGCGTGATTGAAGCGTACGAAACGATTTCGGATGACTGGTACTGCCTGGGGGTTCAGTGGCATCCCGAAAGCAACACCGCGTCGGCGCTGGACATTCAGATTTTCGAATCGTTCATTCAGGCATGCGGACGCCAGCAGAACGTGGACATCATTCCGATCTCGTCGATGATGCGAAAATCCGCGTGACGAAACTCGGCGTTCAGGGGCAGTAACGCAATCGGGACGTCGACAGTTAAAGAGTGAAACAGGCCCGGCTCAGATGAGTCGGGCCTGTTCTTCTATTGTGGCAGCGTCAGTGGACCAGCATGAATTCGCTGCTGTTCAGATAGGCCCACAGCATGTCTTCGACGGTCGCCTCCAGTGCCTCGTCCGCCGACATGGTCTTCTGCAAAGCACTCTGGCGAGCCCGGAACGCTTTCTGTTCGCCGGACGTTGGCGGTCGGGTCAGCAGCGCCTGGGCGACCCGATGCACCGCATCCGTTGCGGATATCCGGCGAGTATTGCTTCCTTCGCTGCTGCTGCTAACGATCAACTTTGCGGCCTGAGTAATGGCCATGTCGATTTCTTCGCCGTTCATCATGACCAGAGCCTGAGCGACGGTGCCGTCGAATTCAGCAGACTCGTCGTTTTCATCCGTTTCGTAGTCGCGAACAAACTGAGCGACCCAGTAGCGGCGATGCTGCGCGTCGCTTTCGGATTCCGTAACAATCGACTCCGCCGGAGCGTCGGCGGCGGTGCGAATGGCCACGCGGATCGAACGGTAAACCTGTTCCGGCGTCATGCGGCGGATATACATGCGGCTGAACAGAGGTGTTTCGCCGCGGTCCGGGTCATCGATTTCATTCGTGTCGGTCACGGAACTGGAAAGCTGCCACGGTTCGCTAAGAGCAATCCACGTCATCAGCCGCCGCAGGTCGTAGCCGGATTCGACGAACGCCGCCGTCAGCCCGTCCAGAAGTTCCGGATGGCTGACCGCAACATGCGGCCCGATGTCATCGACAGGCCGTGTAAACCCATAGCTGAAAAAGTGTGCCCACATGCGATTGACCATCGCTCGCGCGACGCGGGCTTCGGAATCGGCGGCCAGCAACCGCACAAGTTCCTGCCGACGATTCACGAGCTGTTCAGCACCGATCTTCGTGCCGCCGAATTCCGGCAGCACTGCGCGCAGTTCACCTCGCAGTGTTTCATAGTGCGTCATTCCGGTTGCCGGCTGTTCGATCAGTTCCGCAACTCGACGAATGCCGCCATCGGAGCCGTCAGCGGACGGAGACTCTTCCAGCAAAATCTTCTGCGTCTGCTTGAAGAACGCGTTCAACGCCCAGTAGTCCTTCTGACTGACTCCCTTGTCGAATGGGTGATCATGACACTGCACGCACTGAAGCTGTTCTCCCAGAAACAGCCGTGCGGTGACGGCTGTCGCGGGAGTGGCGTCGTTATTCAGGTGAGCCAGCAGAAAGTTGGTGGCGCCGTTCTGATCGTTGCGGCCTTCTGCCGAAATCAGTTCGCCGACCGTGTCGATCCACGGACGGTTGTCCAGGAACCGGTCCTTCAGAAATGCCTGAAGTGAATCCCGGTCGACCTCTTCGCGAGGCGACCGGCCCACCAGCAGATTGGACCAGATCTCTGCAAGGTTCGCCGCGCGGCTGTCACTGTCGGCCAGGTGCTGCACAATGCTCGATCGATCACCCGCGGCGCGACCGTTCAGGAATTCCTCGGTTTCCTGAAGTGTTGGAATGCGGCCGGCAAATGTCAAAAACGCGCGCCGCAGCCACTCGGAATTGTCCGCTCGGGGAGACGGCTGCACGCCATTGTCGACCCACGTCTCTCGCACGTGCTCATTGATGAATTCGACGACCTGCTGATCGGAGAAATCGCCAGCGAAGACTGACGTTTGCGGTGTCGTCTGAGCTACGTTGGCTGCTGCAACGCTGTCTTCAGCGACTCCGGTGTTGTGCAGATTATCCAAGCGCAGTGGGGGGATCTCCGCCATGCTGCCGTTCGGCGCGTCGACGCTGGAATCTGTGACGACAGGATCCGGCACGTTTGTCCGCGGCACATTTGCAGGTTGTTCGCCATGATCCTGCCGAACCACCTGCTGCGGATCTTCTGCACGCGGAAACACCAGCGCGGCGATACTGAACACCGTCAGCAGCACAGCCGCAGCGACTGCCCAACGTCGCCCCACAGACTGGCTCCCGCTGTGTTTTCCGGCGTCGTGCGATCCGGCGCGACGAGCAGGCTGTGAATGCCCGGTCGGCTCAAAGACAGGAGCCAGCCCGGCACTCCACAGCAACTGGCCGTGCAGTTCCAGGTAGTCGACATACAGCCGTACATTGGCCGGATCCGCTCGCAGCAGTTCAGCCAGTCGCTCACCCTGCGTGCTGGTCAGGCAGTCTTCCACCAGCAGATTTGTCAGGTGCAGCAGTTCGTCGCTGGAATTTTTCATGTGGCCTCTCCGGACTCGGCAAGCTGCCGGCGCACGCATTCCATCAGCACGCGACGAATTCGTCCCAGCGACTGATAGACAGAATTTGCTGGCCGGCCCAGTTCTTCGGCCACATGATCTGCGGTCACATGAGAAGAGTAACGCATCTGGATCAGCCTGCGATCCTTGTCACGAAGTTTGGCGATACAATCTGCCAGCACGTCCTGCCGGCGCTGAAGTTCGGGACTGCGGGACTCAACTTCTTCCGCAATGACCTCGAGCAACTGGCTGTCCAGATACTGCAGCTTTTTGGGCCGCTGCCGTCGAAAACGGAAGACTTCCAGCCGCGCGATTGCGCGTCCCCAGGCAACGAAGCTGGTCCCCGGCGTGAACTGCTGCCACTTCTTCCAGATCACCAGGTTGGTTTCCTGCAACACCTCATCGGCGTCCGCGGCATTTCCGACCAGCGGCAGGATGTACAGGTACAGCGGACGCTGACTGTTCGAGAACGCGCGAATAAAGGCTTCATCCGGCGACAACGCCGTGTCGAAATCGCTGTCGCTGTCAGCGAGATCTGCTTCTTCGATGTTGGTGACCATACTGATCCGTTGAATCGTTGAAGTCGGCAGTCTGTCAGCCGATCAGTTCCTTGATGGGGGTGCCACCGTTCGCCAGCTTCATGGGCCGGCCGCGTTTGGAAGTATGCACTGTATTCAGCGGGATTCCCAACGCGTGAGACACAGTCGCCCAGATGTCACCCGGCAGATACGCCTGACTGCCGTCGGCGATGCTTGTGCCGTCCTGGTCCGTGGCCCCGATTGCCTGGCCGTTGTTGAGACCGCCGCCGCCGACAACGACCGACCAGCTTCTGGCCCAGTGATCCCGGCCGACATCCTGGTTGATACGCGGCGTCCGGCCGAACTCACCCATCCACACCAACACAACATCGTCCAGCATCCCGCGAGCCTTCAGATCGGTGACCAGCGCCGAAATCCCCTGATCAAGTTCCGGAAGTTTCTGATCACGCAGTGACGTGAAGACTCCCTGATGCAGGTCCCATCCGCCCAGATTCACTTCAATGAACGGGACTCCCACCTGAACAAGTCTTCTGGCCATCAGCAGGCCCTGCCCGAAGCCGCTTGTGCCATAGGCGTCCTGAGTCGCCTGAGACTCGACTTCCAGTCCGAACTGCGGAGCCGCGCGCCGGGCATCGAAGGCGACCATCTGCGCCGATGTCATCAGGTTCACTGCGTTGCCATAGACATCTTTGTGG
>CAZHET010000084.1:0-17266 GCA_964531585.1 uncultured Planctomycetaceae bacterium
CGGCGGCTAGCGCCGTGCCGCTCACAGATCAGAGCTAAAGTGAGTGACATTGGGCGGTCGCCGAAGATTGCCGAGAAGCCGGAGGCTGCTCGCAGCACCACCCGGAGCAAGCCGCAGCGCATGTGTGATCAGTGGGCGGAAGACAGAATTCCTGCCGATGCTGCCGGCATCGGCCACGTGGCGGACGCTGCCACGTGGCGGACGCTGCCAGCGTTCGCATTGGCAAAGCCTCATCTTTCACTCGCCTGACGCGCCGATCGTGTGCCCGGCAGCAGTCTCGCCGATCGTCGCCCGTGGTGTTGGGGCTTAATCGTCAGGCCAGATGCTTCAGTCGCCGCCAGGCGCTGCTACCGCTGGTGCCCTGTCGGATGCTTCATAGACCTTGCGGCTGGCGAACCACGGATAAATCGCCGGCACGACGAGTGACGTCAGCAGCGTCGATGTCACCAGACCGCCGATCACCACCGTTGCCAGAGGCCGCTGCATTTCGGCACCGTCGCCGGTTGACAACGCCATCGGCAGAAAGCCGAGACTTGCCACCAGCGCGGTCATCAGAATTGGCCGAAGCCGTGACACGGCCGTTTCGAAGGTCGCTTCCTTCAGCAGCACGGCCACATCGGCTTTGACTCCGGCAACAAGTTCGTCGACTCGCATTTCGATCGGCTGAGTAAAGCCAAACGCAACACCCGGAACGCGTTCGTTCAGCACCGTCGACATCTCTTCAATCAGGTCGTCGCGGGTCACACCGTCCCGCCATTCTTCGTCGGGTTTCAGAATCAACTACACGTCCGTCTGGTGAACTCCCATCACGTCGTTGGCGATTTCGGGGCGGCCGGTTTTGCAAAACGCCGTTTTGACTTCGGGGAATGCGATCAGCTCACGTTCGATCGCCGTCGACAAATCAATGGCACCTTCCAGTGACGCGCTTGGCAGACGAACGGCTTCGACCAGCAGGTCGCCTTCTTCCAGCCGCGGCATGAATTCCGCTCCCAGATTCAGAGCGACGGGAATGCTGGCGGCGAAGACGAACAGCGCGGCTGCCGTCGTCGTCAGCGGGTTTGAGATCGCTTTGCTGACCACCGCACGGTAGATCCATTTGATCCAGCGCACCAGCAACACGTCCTTGTCCGTCATCCTGCGAGGCAGCGACAGCGACGCCAGGGCGGGCATCAGCGTCATCGAAAGAATCAGCGATCCCCCGAGTGCAAACAGCACGGTCAGCGCCATCGGCCGGAACAGTTTTCCTTCCGTTCCCTGCAGCATCAGGATCGGCACGTACACGACGCAGATGTCGGTGCCTTCTTCGAAAACGATCGTAACGACCGATATGCCGAACTTCGAAACGCTGCGGAGTTCTTCAACGTTGGGAAGGCCGCCCATCGTGGCTTCAACGGGATACGTGACGTACCGCTCCACTTCCACTGGCGACAGCGATCCGGCGTCGGTGATGACGGCGACCTGCACGTTGGTCATGTCCGGCACCGCATCGATCGGCAGCAGCAGTGCAGAATTCACCCCCGCAACCGCCATCAGAAACGTGAGTGCGAGGATCAGGAAACGGTTCTCGAGTGAGAATTCAATCAGTTTGGCGAGCATGGGATGATGATTTCAGGATGTTGTCGAGGCCCAACGGGCCGGTCGTTCGTCAAGCCTGGGGCATCGCCCCAGGGATCGAGTTCATTTTCACCACGTGAGGCCCAACGGGCCGGCCGTTCGGATTCGTTGTTGGTTCGAATCGCAAACGAACCGCCGGCCGGTTGGGCCTCTGCCGCGTCTGAGCACCGCTTCCTGGGGTGTTACCCCAGGCTACGCGAACGGCTGGCCCGTTGGGCCGAAATCCACTGTCCCGAAGACGCATCGGATGGGCTGGACGGCTTCGTTCGTCACTCCTCACCTTCCAGCAGCAGCTCGCTCTTCAGGTAGAACGCATCGGACGCCACCACCTGCTGACCCTCCGACAGTCCGCTGACAACTTCCACGAACTGACCGGCCCGGCGGCCCGTGATGATGCCGAGACGCTGATACTCACGGTCGCCCTGCGGAACGAAGACAAACGTCGCGCCTTCGTGTTCGACAATTGCACTGCTCGGAACCGCCAGTGTTTCGATGGCGTCACGCGTCGGGATTGTGGCCTGAGTGAACATGCCCGGCCGCAGCAGTCCGTCACGGTTTTCGACTTCGGCGATTAGCGGAACAGCGTTCGTCTGCGGATCGACTTCACGGCCGACCTCCGGGCTGCTCACGACTGCCAGCACCTGCCCGGCCTCCACGTGGTCTCCGGGGCGGACCAGCACATCGGTCAGAATCCCGGGGGCCGCGACTCGCACTTCGACGTGCCGCCGATCGTCGTACTGCAGTCGCGCGGGAACCGTGCTTGTGGGCTGCAGCCTGCGCCGAGTTACTTCGGCCAGGCGCAGTTCAAGCACCTTCGCTTTCCCTTCGGGCAGGACGATGCGATCGGGACCGGCCGCCGTTTCGTCGGATTGCTCGGCGACTTCGTTCGCCGGTTTCGGGACTGCCGCCTGAGAACCTGTCCACAACCACCACAACGCAGTGCTGCCACAGGCGACCACGCCGACGAATGTCATCAATGCGGGAATTCGAGATTTCATGTGTCTGTTTTCCGGAACAATGTGAGTTGAGTCGCATGTGAGGCGAGTCGCATGTGAGGCGCGTCGCATGTGAGTTGAGTCGCATGTGAGGCGCGTCAAAGGTGTCGAAAGCCACCGGGATATCGGGCGTACCGGTGGCGTCGCATCCCGCCGGGAGACTGCGGGCTGTCGGACCGGGCGCGCAGTCAGTTGACGCTTTTCCTGAAGAATGGTCGCGCGCGTTGGGTGCTTCAGACTGGCGAAGTCGAAGCGGCGCGCGGCTGACACTCGCAGAGGTACCGCTCGAAGACGGTCACCACGAACCGGTTGCTTAGCGCAAAGCAACGCCGGTCAACGCGCACGTCGGCACGGACCTGGCAAACGACTGCAGAAACGAAGTGGCCACGCCGTCGGAGGGGCGGCCATCCGGCACATTTCCGTCGACGCGGATTGTTGCCGGTACTGAGAACTGAACAGGCAGCACGGTCTCCGGCACCGTGGAACCACCACAGCTCTGCAGTGACACAACAGCGAACGCGGCCGCCAGCTCCGGTGGAACGTCAGGCCATGCAGGTTCGCCATCATGCTCGGTCGGCTGGCTCGGCAATGCGAAGTGCCAGTGCCAGTCGTTGCCTGCCCATTGTGCTTCCGCGCAGCCCGGCAGACACGAATGAAATCTCTCCATGTGCCGGGCAAGGTTTTCGCTGTCTGCCTGCAGCAAATCGTGCTGATGCAGCACCGGCACCGGACCTCGCCACGCGCACATGCACACCAGCAGGCAGATAAGCCGCTGCATGCGGGAGCCGTGCAAGGTGAGCAAACCTGTCATCGAAAGCGATCATTCAGCAGAATCGAGTGCGGAAGTCGAGACACCGGACTATCGGCAGGTTTCGCGGCTGATCGCAACCGGAAACCGAGCGGCGCACCGTCCCGGCTCACAATCGCGAATCAGTCTCAGGGCGATTGAGAGCGCCGCAGGCTGAACAGGCTCGGCAAACGGCAACGGCGGGACTGCGAAACTCAATCACAACGGCTGGTGACGAGAAAGTCACGGGCTGGTCATGAGTGAATTGCAGAATTGCAGAGATGTGGCCGGACCGGATGCCGTAGGGAACTTCCCGACAGCAACGACCGCGGTTTTGTGCAGGACAGGCTGAGTGTCAGCGGCCATGATTCGGCCTCACAAGCCAGAGGGCAGAATTCCTTCAGCAGCGAGTACCACAAGATGCATACCCGACTAGTCCGCAACGTACCGGCCACCTGTCAGAAGCGACGGCCACAGTCGCCCGTAGTGCGTTCGAGTCGCGGGCCGACAATTGACCGCGATCTGAACCCTTTCACGTGCGCCGATGATCCAGTCGTTTCCGATGGCGACCTTGCACGGCAGATTGAACTTGCCTGTTTCGACGCAGCGCAGTGCGCGCTGCTGGGAGTACACGTTGCGGTCCACTACGGCGTCGTAACACTGCGGGGCGTGGTCGATAGCTGGTATCTGAAGCAGATCGCGCAGATGGCTGCAGGAAAGGTGAACGGTGTTGACCGGATTGTGAACGAGATCCGCGTCATCTCACCCTGCGGCGACGTTCTTGCGGACTGACGCTGCCCTGCCTGAACTTGCTCAGCTAGGCCTGCCCCTCCCAGCGTTCGGCCAGGAGGGGTGGCGATGTCGAGCAGCAAAACGCCCTTTCATCAGCGTCCACACGTCGTGGAAACCTTTTGCGCGGCATCATTCTGTCACGACGCATCCGCTGAATACTCAGGAGGATGCCGCAGGCTCGTTTGGCGGTTTGCCGTTCACTTCGATGCTGCCGTCGATTGCTGCTGGTCGTTGAGTAACAGCAGCAGAGCCTGTTCCAGTTGGCGCGGGTGGAAACCGAACGGGCCTCGGCCGTTCTTGAAGACGATCCGGCCGTCATGATCGATCAGATACAACCGGTTCGGCATTCCGCTGTACGCCGTTCCGACTTTGTCATCGATCGTGTCGACCAGAAACGGCAGGTCCAGATCCAGGTGCTGCTGACAGGTTTGAGCGACCTCCATGCGCTGCTGCTGTGCCTTCGGCTGAGTGATCTCGATGCCTACTCGCTCATTGCTGTTCATGTTCCAGCCGTCGGCGGGATGCGCCTCGCGAACATAGACAAGAAAGAACTTCGCGCGATCCTTGTACTGTTCATACAGCTTCTCGATATTTCCGGCCTGACTGCGGAACGGCCCGCAGGTGAAGTTCCCGAAGATCAGCACCACCGGCTTCTCACCGACTTCCTGTGACAGCGTCACCTCGTCGCCGTGATCAATTCGTTTCAGCGTAAAGTCAGGGGCCATCTCGCCGACATCGGGGCCGGGGCTGAGCGAACCGATTTCCTGCCGTTGCAGGCCCAGAATTAATGTGCTGCGGCTGGGACGATCGCTGCGGTTCGCTCGCTGCTTCTGCTGCGCCTGTGCATCGGGCGGCTGGAACTCGCTGCGGAGTTCATCCAGAGAAACGAACCCGCGCGCATCGGTGTCGAGCGATTCGAACAGACTCACGAACTCCTGCTGAGTCAGTTTTCCGTTGGCATCCCGGTCGGCCTGAAAGAACAGCATGACGCCAGGCGTACGTTCCAGCGAGTGATGACTCCAGTCAAAGTCGGCGTCGGTCAGGACGTGATCGCCATTGCGGTCGATACGAGCGAAGGCGTTCTCGGTGCCGGAGAACTCATCGGCACTCACTGTTTTATCGTCGTCGGCATCGTAGGCTTTGCAGACATAGTCCCAGCCGTAACGTGTTTGTGGTACGGCTTTAGCAAACCAGCCTTCGCCCGGACCGAGCTGACTTCCGTCAAGAATGGAATCCAGCATCGCGCGAGCTTCCGAATCTTCCGGAAGCTGCGCCGTCAGTGCCTCCGCAGCCTGCTGAGCATCCGGAGTCAGTTCGTCATCCGACTGCTGAGCGTCCGGCTGTTGCGACGCAGGACTTGAAGGCGGAGCGTTTTGTTCGTCCGCGACGGTTGCTGCCGCAAAGCCGACACTCAGCGACACGATCAGAATCAGCTTCAGCGCGTCGACGATGTTCACAAGCGCCTGGAGTATGTTGGTTCCATCCTGTGTACCGGCAGACGGCAGACGCATTGAGAACGGTCGCGCGACGCAGTCGGATGTGGTCGCCAGTGCTTTTTGAATTGTCATGTTAGTGCTCCGCAAAACGATAAACGGGTGAAGAAGAAAATTACTCTTCCGATGTCTCATGAACCGGAAGTTGTGCTTTTGATGAGCCAGGGTCCTGATCGGAAGCTTTGTCGTTCGCACGTTGCTCGAACACGTTTTCCTGTTCGAGCGGTAACTGAAACGCATCGGCCACGCGCGTCATGAAGTGACATCGCGATGACCACCAGACGGCATCGAGTGCTCTTTCAGTACCGAACTGTTCAGTGAGTTGCAGGATGTCCGCCTGCGTAATATCCGCTGGTGAAACAGACTGCTTTCGGGCAAAGGCGAAGGCTGTCTGTTCGGCGATTGAAAACTGCGACCAGTCCCCGGAGGCCATGGATTCCGTTCGCTGATCGATGCGTTGCTGGTTCAGGCCCGCGACCGCGAGCAACATCTGGGTGTGGCCCATTCAGTAAAAACACTGCAGGCTGCGAGTGACGACCCAGAACATACTTTCGGCCAGCACACGATCAAACTCAGCCTCTCGGCCAAACACACGCAGGCAGCGCAGCCAAGCGCTTCCCAGCTCGGGCTGATAGCCCAGTACAACCAGGCTCCAGCGAATCTTCATCTCGCGGTCCTTCGGGTACATTCCGGCCGGCAACCGGCTTTGAACACTTTCCCACTCCGGGACGCTCACCCGAGCCTTCCGGTTCTGCTGTTGATGCAGCATGGTTTTCAGTTGATCGAACCGGAGCGAAGACCAGTCACGGCCAAACAGCTCCTGCATTTTTAACGACGGGCGAGGTGATTCGGTGTCGTGAGTGTTCTCCAACAGGTCTGGCCGGGAAGCCTTCGGTATGTCGTCAAGCGTCGCGAATGCCGGGAACCTGAAGACGCGCGGAGGAAGTGGTCCGCCGTCTTCCACGGAAACACCCAGCGACAGCACCAGCCGGTCCATAAAGTTGGCATAGGCGACCTGCAGCACCATCGCCACCAGTTGCGCCTCGCCGAATTCCACACGCAGCGCTTCCACGTCCGCATCCGTCACCTCGTGTGCAGCGACAGTCATCTGCCGCGCGAAGTCCAGCACCGCGCGTTCACCAGCCGGCAGATCCGTGCGGGTGTTCTGCAGTGCGGCGATCTCCTGTTCGTTCGCACCGGCGGCCTGCAGGTCAGCAACGGCATATGCCATCCCGTACCTGCAGCGGTTGGCACTGGCTGCCGTCCAGCGAATTTTCGCTCGCAGTTTCGGATCCAGCGCCCTGCTGCCGCGATAGATTCCATCCAGTTCGAGCACGGCGGCCGTTGTATGGGGCAGTGACTCTGCCAGCGCGCGAGCCCAGGTGGGCAGAGGCACACCGGCGTCCTCACAGTCGGGCAGGTTGCTCCACGCCGCGTCATTATCGAGGAGCGGGACGTGTGACGGCACTGCCGGTGACGAATCCGTCGGATTCTGCCCATGAACTGACGATGACGAACTCAGGCACACCGCGATGAGCGAAAGTGCAAGCACTTGGGCTGCGGCCAGAGTTCGGTGCCGCTGAAGAAATCGGTTCTGGCAAAGCCATTGAAATGCTGTCATGGTAATTCCTGTCAGGTTTGGAGAAGTAAGTTCAGGGAATGATCTGGCGGAAGACTGTGAGTTTGGGACTGGTTCCCACGAGGTACGTCACGGTCTTCTTCGTGGATTTTTGGTTCGAATCGACAAGCGTCAGTCGGACTTCGCAGTGCAGGTTGGCATCGACCGCCCGGCCTTCATCAAGGACTTCGAAGCTGGTGAGCTGGTTGCCCATCAGCCAGTCCATGTCCTGCACGACGATGTCCGTGTGCTGTTCTCGCCATCGTTCGAGCGACGGTTGTTCTTTCCAGCCTTCGAGCACCGTCGTCAGAGTCTGTCTTGCCAGTGTCGGCTCGACAGGATGAGGCGAGCCGGACCCGCTGCCGCAGCCGCAGATCCCGGCCGCAAAGGCCAGAAGCACAATCTGAACCGCCCCGCAACGTGCAAAGGACGTCCGCGTGAACCGGAACGGCGACCCGGCAGACGGCGGAACGACCCTGGTCAGAGAATCGCCACGCGACTCTGAAAACTTCGCAGTGATGTTGGTGGTATTAAGTGAAATGGACATCGTGCCGCCTTTCTAAAACTCGCCAATGACTTCGCCACCGTCGCGAGTGCCGACCGCTCGCCACACCTGGAGGTCGATGTTTTCGCTGACAAACCGCACGCTGCCGTCGGCCAGTTGCACGTGAACGCCGCCGATGTGTCGGCTGCTGGGTGGCATGGTGGCTTTCGTCGGAAAGAAGCCACACGATCTGCTGTTGGGAACATCCACGTGCAGATAACAGTGCTGGCCGTTCAGCCACGGAGCACCCATGAAGATCGGGAACTGATTCGCCAGATTGTTGATGTCGAGGGCATTGCACATCCGAATCGCGTCGTCCTGATCCACCGGATCGGTGAGTGCCAGAAAGACGTCAGAATCCGGGCTGACTGTGCCGTTGTTGCCGTCCGTCACAAGGCGTTCGCTGAACGCAGCCGTGTTGCTGGTGCCGTCGGTGATATCGCGGAATCGAATTCGACTGGATCGAAAGAAAATTCCATTCTGGTTCGGCGACTGCCACAGAATGCCATTACCCTTGTTGCCGTAGTAGTTGATCGCTCCACCGGATTGTGACTGAGGATTACTGAAATCCGACGGACAGCGCAGAACAGACAATTCCGTCAGCCGTGCTGCATCGTTGACCGGGTCAGCAAGCTGTGACTCGAAATCAATGTGGCTGTACAGCGGCCCCTGTTCCAGCATGGGCAAAATCTGGCTGACTGCGGAATACCGGTCGCCGGTGCCTCCCTGTCCGAACGGGAAACACTGATGCACATCGTGATAGTTGTGCAGAGCCAGCCCGATCTGTTTCAGATTGTTTTTGCACTGACTGCGGCGAGCCGCCTCGCGAGCCTGCTGGACAGCAGGAAGCAGCAAGGCAATCAGGATCGCGATGATCGCAATCACGACAAGCAGTTCAATAAGCGTGAAACCACGAAGACGACGCTGAGAAACACTCATGAGAATAACTCCGGAATCAGGATGGAAATCAGAACAGGAAATGAGTCATAGAGGCCCTGACAGGCAAAGCATGGCGCGCAGCGACGACCGGCGATGCGGCGATTAGAGGCTATCTGAAAAGGGGGCTGACCCTTTGGAGGGCAGCAGGACTTACATAGAACGTGTGCCCGGAGAGGGTCAGACCCCAACGCCGTGAAGAGTTTTTACCCCGTTAAACGAAATAAAACTCTTCACGTATCTGCCCGGAAAGGGTCAGACCCCTTTTTCAGATACGAATCGCAGAAGGCGACAGGGAACTCAGTGCCGTCGGATTTGACCCGCGCTGCCCATGCTTAGGCTCGCGCAGGACCGCAGCCGGTCATTGACACAGGATCACGGGAAGAATCGCCGAAATCACGGCATGACTCGGACATCCGCAGTCGCACGGACAGCCACACGTGCCGAGGTACCGCCTGGTGCTCAAAGCGCAGGCTGAAAAACCTCGTCACCATGTATCGCCATGGATGTCAGGACCGACTCTGGGTCGCTGGAAATCGCCTTCAGCCACGCTCTGGTGGATGGAAGATTTCAGCGGGGTCGGCGGATTCGGCAGCTTCCGAAGTCAGACGCCGACGACTTTCGAGTTCCACGCTGGTGCGTCCCGAAAGTGTTGTCACGGCATGTTCCACGCGATACTTAACGAAGATCGGGGACGCCGGATCAGCAGGAATCAAAGGAGCGGATGAGCAATTCGGGCCGTGACAACGGCCTGATGGCACAGGTTGCGATTCTGTCGGCTGTTCCCTGGCAGCAACGTGCTGACCATGTTCCCGCACAGGCCGGCCATTGCGGAACAGATAGTCCCCGCAACTCGCATCGGCCGTTCCGCCGGAACCAATCCCAGCACCGACCATCACGATGATCCCAACCAGCGCACGACGACAATCAACCACTGCTTTCAGCGCAGCGATCCACGCGAACATGTTGGCTGTTTGGTAAGCGATCACCGCACAATCGCCCAAAAAGTAAGCCCCGCCGCAAGCGGGACACGTCCTGGCAATGGACACCTGACAAAGCATACCGGATATCCTGCCAGCCCGTTTGACAAAAATCAAGAGACCTTTGATTAGGCGAGCGGCAGGTGAGTTCTTAGCGGTGGTGTTCTCGTACGATGGCCTTTCAAGGCAGTCGCGTTAATACCGACGGTTTTGGAGGGCCATCGTACGGCATTGTTCCTGGACAGATTCCAGCAGGACAGCGCCAGGTTCCGTGAGCGGCACGGCGCTAGCCGCCGGTTTTTCCCAGCGTTGTTCAATGCAGACACCGGCGGCTAGCGCCGTACCGCTCACTTCGACGAGATCCTGCGGATTATTGGTTAATGCATCCAACATGGCGCTGTCCAGCTAACCGGAAACTGTCTACTTACGCGACGCAGGGGGCACGGTGATCGAACCGCTCAAGCGAATCTTGAGCTTGCCCGTGCAACGGACTTCTGCCGGGACGTTGACTCGCAGAAAGAGTTGTCCGGACTTTTTTGGAGTGTGTTCGAGACCGCTCTTTACGGCGAACGGCTCGCCGAGTTTTCCGTCGGTGGCCACGGCGGCAATCAGAGCGCCGAACGGAATCCCTTCGACGAGGTCTGTCGCCGGATCATTCGACGTCAGACCGTCGACGGACAGAGTCGCTTCGTACCTGATCCGGTAGTCTCCGGCCGACGCGACGCGAAACGGCTTGCTTTCCTCAACCAGCGCGACAGGAACTCCCCAGCCCTTGCTGGTGTCGATTTCCAGTACTGTTTCGTTGGCCTGCAGCAGTTCTTCCCGGATCGCTTCGATGCGTTCTTTCAAGCCGGGCATTTTAGGATCGAGCCTTCTCAGGCGATCCAGCAGGTCGAGAGCTTTTTCCTTTTCGTTCTGCCGGTAGAACTCACTGGCGATCTCTTTGTATTCATCAACCAGCGCTTCCTCGGCCTTTCCGGTACGAATTTCCAGTTCACGCGGCGTAGGAGCGTCGTCGCGCCGGCGGTCGCGAGACTGCGCCTGCGTAATCGTTTGCAGCAGACCGGCGGCGAACACGATTGTCAGCCCGATGCGGGCGAAGTCTGGCAGACGTTGCATGATGGCACTGACCCATGATGGTTGTGTCGAAGTCGGTCGCTGCGGCCCGACAGCATGGACCGCGACCACAGTTTAACTCGTCGCGTAGTCGATCTGCGCGGAACAATTTGGCGTCATCGGCCGCGGCGGGTGGCTGTCGGAAACCAACTGCGCCGGCTGTCCGTCCATATTCCACGGTTTTAACTCGTTTTTTTCATCACGCGGCGAACTGTCTCGTGCGAGATGGCATCAACGATTTCCAGTTCAACGAGTTGATCGGCCAGCAGACGCAACGACCACCGCGCGTGACCGTTCACGGGTGTCGAACTTGCGAGCTTCAACAGTTGGGCTTCGCCGTCACGATCGAGAATTGGTTCCACTGGCGGCCTGATTCGTGTCTTTTTCTCAAGCAAAGACAGCGGCCCTTCATCAACCGCCTGCTTCCGCCAGTTCTCAATCGAACGCGTGGTCGTTTTGAACGCTTCGGCGAGCTGCTCGTCAGTCCACGCCGGACCATTCTCACTTTCGTCACAGTTGAGCATCACGTTGGCTCGCTGGACTTTCCATGTCGCAACGGTCATCCGTCCACGCTGGCCTTTCGCCAATGCCTGAAACGTCAAACGTTCTTCTTCAGTCAGTTTGATACGGTACTTCTTATGGCTCGCCATCGATCATCCTTGACCTGTTCCGGAAAGAGTTTCAGTGCGTGCTTTACCCGAAATGCAAGGCGTGACGCAATACTAGTCTTCGACTTCCATCGCGTGCAGAGACTGGAACGCTTCGTCGAAGGACGTAGTGTCGGTTTCGATGCGGCCGTCGCGCAGGACGAGAATCCGTTTGGCGTGCCGGGCGACTCCAAGGTCGTGAGTCACCACAATCACGGTGATTCCGTTGTCCTCGTTCAGCCGCTTGAACATCTCGATGACTTCGCGGCTGGTTTTGGAATCCAGATTCCCGGTCGGTTCGTCCCCCATCAGAATCGTCGGCGACGTCACGAGCGCGCGAGCGACAGCGACTCGCTGCTGCTGGCCTCCGGAAAGCTGAGCCGGATGATGGCCCATACGATCACCGAGTCCCACCTGTTCCAGAACTTCGCGGGCTCTTTTGCGGCGTGCGCGAGCGGACATCTTCTTACCATACATCAGCGGCAGTTCGACGTTTTCCAGCGCCGAAGTCCGGTTCAGCAGATTGAAGTTCTGGAACACAAAGCCGATGTGTTTGTTGCGAATGGCCGCGCGAGCGTTGCGGGACATCGTGGCGACTTCGACGCCGTCCAGCAGAAAACTTCCGGACGTCGGCCGGTCCAGGCAGCCGAGCGTGTTCATCAGCGTCGACTTGCCCGAGCCGGAGGGACCAACCAGCGCGACGTATTCGCCACGTTCGATGTTGAGTGTTGTTTCCAGCAGCGCGTGAACCAGGATTTCGCCCAGGTCGTAGGTCTTGCGGACTTTGTTCAGTTCGATCAGAGCCATGAAAATCAAATCACGAGATGGAGCGAAGGCGGGAAACGTTGAACCCCGTCAGGCCGTAGACAGCGGTCGACAGACTCGTTGTGCGTTGTATGGCTCGCGAACGCGGGGTTCACGGGAATACTCGGCTTTGCACTCACTCCCGCGAGCTTTCGAGGTTAATATGCGTTGCAGAATCCGGTGCATGCTGTCCGTTATCAGCATCGCGGCAATGGTGTCTCCATGAGTGGAAAACGCAGAATGATACGGATACCCACGACAGAAGCAGGTCGACAGATCGACGACCTGCTGACAAGGGTGAGTCGCGACGGTGTGACCGTGGAGTTCGAACGCGACAATTCTGTGATCGCAAGGCTGTCGCCGGTCCCCCCCTCCCTTCAAGTGGCCGATCTGAACCACGTCTTCCAGGGCCTCCCATCACTGGACGACGATTCCGAGGCCTTTATCGCGGAGTTGAATTCTCTCCGGCATTCAGTCCCGAGGGAAACAGATCCGTGGGACTGATCATCGATACGAGTGTCTTTATCCATTGGGAACGCAGCGGGCGTGTGGTCGACTTTTCTGTATGGGAAAATCACGGTGACGCGGGCATCAGCGCTGTTACTGCATCAGAACTGCTGGTGGGAGTACAACGCGCGAGTACTGAGCAGCGAAGACGACACCGCTCCGCGTTTGTCGAGGCAATCCTGAACAAGATTCCGGTCTTCGACTTCAGCCTGCCGATTGCCCGCATTCACGCGGAGCTGTTCGCGACACTGACAAACAAAGGGCAAATGATCGGTGCCCACGACCTCATCATTGCTGCCACGGCACGCCACCTGGGGTATTCAATCCTGACCGGAAACGTGGCTGAGTTTCGCCGAATCCCGTCGCTCAATGTCCTTTCGTTCTCTTGAATATCTTCTACTCGTAGCGCAGTGCGTCGATGGGATCGAGCCGGCTGGCTCGCCAGGCGGGATAGAGGCCGAAGACGACTCCCACGAACGCCGCGAAGATCATCGCCACAACCGCGGCCGGAATGGACACGACAACCGGCCAGTCGCTGCCACTGCTGAGTTCGTTGATGAGCGCCGTGATGCCGACCGATGCGCTGATCCCCAGAGCCATCCCGATGGCTCCGCCGATGCATGACAGCACGACGGATTCGATCAGAAACTGAATCAGAATATCCTTCCCGCGGGCTCCCACGGCCATCCGCGTGCCGATTTCGCGAGTTCGTTCGGTCACGGACACCAGCATGATGTTCATGATGCCGACTCCGCCGACAAGCAGTGAAATTCCGGCGATGGAAGCCAGCATGGCCGTCATGATGCCGGTGATGGTTCCCAGCGCCTGAGAAATCTCGCTGCTGCTGTGAACTTCGAAATCCAGCTTCTGGCCGACAGCAATGCCGTGGCGATCCATCAGCAACTGAGTAATCTCCCGCGTGGCGGCGGCAATCAGCGCGGGACTTTTCGCCGACACGAAGATGGCGTGAACATCGTCAAAGGATGACCCGTTCAGGCGTTTCTTGACCGTTGTGTAGGGCATGAAGATCACGTTGTCCTGATCTTCGCCGGTCAGCCCGGCCCCTTTCTTCTTCAGAACACCGATCACGGTAAACGGAATGCTGCCGACTCGAATTTCTTCGCCGACCGGATTGGTCGTTTGAAACAGTTCGCGGACGAGGGTGTAACCAATCACGCAGACTCGGTTGCCCGAACGAATGTCACGCTCCGTGAAGAATCCGCCGGCGTCGATCTCCCAGGTCCGGATCTTCAGGTAGTCGACACCGACCCCAAACATTTCCTGCGGCTGCCAGTTGTTGTTGCCGCGGATGACCGGCTTGGTGCCTCCGACCAGCGGCGAAACGGCTCGCACGGAATCGAGCTGAGTCGCGATGGCTTCTGCGTCGCCTTCGGTCAGCGTGGGCATATTCTGCTGTCGCACGCCGTTGCGACGTTCGGCTCCGGCGGTCACGAACAGAAAGTTGGAACCGAACGAACTCAGCTCGTCCTGCACAAGCTGTCCAGCGCTGCTGCCGATCGAGACCATTGTGGTGACCGCGGCAATACCGATGACAACGCCCAGCACCGTCAGTCCCGCGCGCATCTTGTTGCGGCCCAGTGCCCGAACGGCAACGGAAACGGTAAGCAGAAGGTCCATATTATTCTTTCACCTCAAGCCCCAGCACGACTTCGTCACCTTCCTTCAGATCGCCGCTCAGCACTTCCGTGAACTGGTAGTCGCTGACACCAATCTGAATCTCAACCGCTTTCAGCTTCTCGCCTTCGCGAACCCAGACGTGCCTGGTTTCGCCTCTGGATGCCGCAGCGACGATCTCGTCGATGGGCTTATCGTCCAGTAAATCCTTGTTTTCTTCTGCCTTCTTTGCCGCGGCGATGCGGACGTCCAGCTTATCGTGGTCCTGCTCAACGACGTAGGCTTTGTCTTCGGGAAGATAGCTGATGGCGAAATTCGACACTTTCAGGATATCTGTGTGATCTTCCACCTGAAATGTCATAGACGCCGTCATACCGGGCAGCAGCTTCATGTCTTCGTTGGGTGTTGAAACGACGACGGGGTATGTGACGACGTTCTGCACGTTTGTGGACTTCAGGCGAATCTGTTCGATCTTCCCCGTTTCGAACAGTTCGTCGTCGTAGGCGGAAACTTCAAAGAACACCGGCCGGCCTGCCTCTTTGGCCCTCTTGATCAGTCCGATATCTGCTTCGTCGACGGACGCGTGGATTTCCATTCTTTCCCGCATCCGCGGCGCGATGACGAACAGTTCCGGGGCCTGAAACTGAGCGGCCAGAGTCTGCCCCGGTTCGATGAGCCGCTGCGTGATGATGCCGTCGACGGGTGACAGGATCTTCGTGTAGTTGAGATTCGCTTCGGAGTTGTCGAGGTTCGCCTGTGCCTGAGCCACGGACGCCTGAGCAATCGTCAGTTGTGCTTCCAGGCCCATGAGCCCGAAGTTGAGCTGGTCGAGTTCTGTCTGCGAGATGAAGTCCTTGTTCTCCTTCCTGAGCAGTTCGCCGCGTTGTTTGTCGCGGCGAGCCTGCTGCAACTGAGCTTCGACCCGCTTGACTTCGGCAAGACGGGTATCCAGCCCGGCCTTATCACGCTGCACGGCCGCTTCGTAAATGCGAGGATCGATTGTTGCCAGCAACTGGCCTTCCTTAACCTCGTCGTTCCAGTCCACGAAAAGCTCGTCGATGGGGCCCGACACGAAACTGCCGACGTGAACTTCCAGCACCGGTTTGACTTCCCCGGTGGCGTTGACGGTGATGCGAATGTCGCCGCGCTCGACTTTGGACGTGCGGAACTTCGGCTTGTTGCGTTCCTTCAGCCAGTTGGTTCCGGACGTATACGTGGCATAGCCGCCACCGCCAAGAACGGCCAGCAGGATCGCAAGTTTGAACAGTGTTTTCATGAATTCTCACCGACTGACGTTGGCAGGTGTTCGCGGGGTGGAGGGGAATATTGTGCGGGAAGGGAGCCAAAGCCCTGATTCCTGCAGGCTACGGGACTAACTGCAGGCTACGGGACTAAAGCGTGGCCGAACTACTGCTGCAGTCGTGTGCCGGGTCACGTCGCATGACTGGCGGACGCTGCGTGTGTGATTGTAGCAGCCCGCGCACCGCCGCAGCCTGTTCCGACGGTGTGTCGGGAGATCCATGATGTCTGATGCCGCCGGCCTCCGAAGCCACTGCAACGGCTGTGGAATCGAGTCTCGCCGGCATGAGTGAGCCAGAGCAGGGCAGGCATCCGGCAGTCTCAGCGGTCTGTCAACAAAAACACCGCGTGAAATTCACGCGGCGTTTTTGTCCGGCTAGGGAATTCTCAGGAACCTGTTGGTCTATTCAATTCAATCACCGGATTCCGCAGCATTGTAGTTGAAGCACATGCGGATCAGATGAGCCACATTGTCAGACCGCATCTTATCGTTGATGCGGGACCGGTGAGCTTCGACCGTTTTGGTGCTCACGCCAAGAACGTCCGCGATCTCACGACTCGAAAGGCCATCGATGACGTGATCCAGGACCTCGCGTTCGCGGCCCGTCAGACGATTCAGGCTGTCTTCGGTTTCGTCCAGCTCGTCATCGATATCCATGTCAAGCTGGTAGTAGTAGTGGTAGGCCCGCGAAACTGCGGCGATCAGATCATGCACCTGAACGGGCTTTGCGAGAAAATCGAAAGCTCCGTTTTTCATCGCTCGCACGGCCATTGGCACGTCGGCATGACCGGAAACCAGAACGACGGGCAGCGGAAAGTCTTCACCTTCCAGCTTTTCCTGCATTTCGATGCCCGTCATTCCGGGGAGTCGAATGTCGAGGATCAGGACACCGGGGACAGGTTCCCGGAAATCGCGATAGAATTCCATCGCGGTCATGTAGCCTTCGACCTGAATTTTCTCGGCTTCCAGCGCTTGTTTCAGCGTGTTGCGGATGGCCTGATCGTCCTCCACCAGGAACACGGTGAACGCTTTGCGTTTTTTGGGGTTGTCGAACTCAGTCACCGGCGGGGCTTTCCTGGCCTTGCGGCGGCGGCTGACACGAACACGATTCTGCACCATGAGGGAAACGTTCCTTTCTCAGTAGGGTAGTAAACTAGACCGCATGTGTGTCATTTGCTGAGGTGTTACTGTAGTTGCCAGCCTCAACAACTTCAAACGTCAGCGGCTGCAGGTGCAGCATTGAGACGTCTGAACATACGCTTTTCCACATCGGAAAACACGAAGATCGATCGTCCGGTCGACGCAATAATGCTGTTCTCGCACACACAGCAGGCATGCGGTCGGCGTAACACGCCAGGTGCAGCCCAAACTGGCACTCGGAACGTTGCCGTTTCGGCACCAACCCACCACTCGCATCGGACTCGCGGAGTGTACACGCTTTGACCGACCAGTCATTCGGCCCGGATACTCTCCCGTTTTGATTCCCAGGATTCAATCA
>CAZHET010000085.1:0-17015 GCA_964531585.1 uncultured Planctomycetaceae bacterium
GATCCTGCTGTGCCACGACCGGCTGATTCTCTACCCGCAGGACGCGGGAGAGTAATGGGATGGGGACCGGCGACGCCTGCGGAGCATCAAGGATCCTTCTGCACGGACTTTGGGAAATGTATCATACGGCACGCAACTGACCGGAATTTGTAACGAGAATGTGACGATCGGGTGGCGGTCGACGGCCCCGGACTCTTACAACGCATCTCATTGGCGACTGGAGTTGATTATGAGCGGGTTCGAACTTCAATACTGCAAGCCGGTGGCCACATACGTCATTCTGGAAGAATTGCACCATGCTTTGGGGTGGGGCAAGGTGACGGTCAACGGGCGAAATGTTGGCGTTGACCTGTTCAAACGCGTTCGAACTGTCATGCAGACTTGCAATGTCCATGATCTGTTTTACGACGACCAGAAGATTAATGGCGCGCCCAGCGGCTGGCAATTATTGATGGATTACCTCGATATTGAAAAGATCATTGAACGTCCGACCGGTGAAACTCGGTTGCTTCTGACATACAAGGAAGCATTGAACTACGGAGAAGTGTTCGGTGAGCGAGCGAAACTGCCGAAAATTACGTCCAGTCTCTCTCGGTACGGAAACGACCCGATTCCCGATGTGAATCTCTATGGCAACTCAAATATCGAGTTCAGTTCGATTGGTGGAAAAACGGTGCTGTCCGCCGTGGCAACCTATGATGGCACGACCCTTTCGCAAGTGCCTCGCAGTCGACTGAAGGACACAATCAAAGCGCTGACATCAAAGGCGTCGTCCATGCCGAAGACGACCAAATAGCATCGTCCCACAGAGAATTGCGCAAAACGCGTTGTCGCCGCGTTCAATCGCCGAACGCTGCGTCAAATGCCCGGCCGGACGGTTCGAAGTCCACGTTCCTGCAGAACTGAGCGGCCTCGGCGGCACCGTGTTCGCGGTCCATGCCGCTGTCTTCCCATTCCACCGACAGCGGGCCGTTGTAGCCCACCGCATTCAGTGCCCGGATAATTTCTTCAAACCGGACAGCTCCGCGACCAACACTGCGGAAATCCCAGCCGCGTCGCGGATCGCCGAATGACAGGTGACTGGAAAGAATCCCGCTGCGACCGTTCAGCGTTGTGGCTGCGTCCTTCATGTGAACGTGATAGATGCGATCCGGAAACGCACGGATGAACTCGACCGGGTCGACTCCCTGCCAGATCAGGTGGCTGGGGTCAAAATTGAATCCGAATTCCTCGCGATGATTCAGTGCCTGCAGTGCTCGTTCCGCGGAATAGATGTCGAAAGCAATCTCGCCGGGATGAACTTCCAGCCCGAACTTGATTCCACATTCCTGAAACACGTCCAGGATCGGATTCCAGCGTTCGGCCAGCAATTCAAAGCCGGCATCGATCATCCCGCGCGGGATTGGCGGGAAGTCGTAGACCATGTGCCAGATACTGGACCCGGTGAATCCGTTGACGACGCTGACTCCCAGCTTCTGAGCGGCACGGGCGGTCTGCTTCATTTCCTCGATCGCTCGTTCGTTCACTCCCGCCGGATCGCCGTTGCCCCAGACGTATCCGGGCAGAATTGCCTTGTGGCGTTCGTCAATTGTGTCCAGAACTGCCTGGCCGACGAGGTGATTCGAGATCGAAAACAGCTTCAGCTCGTACTTGTCCAGCAGATCGCGTTTCTTCTGACAGTAGCTGTCGTCAGACATGGCCTTGTCGACTTCGAAGTGATCTCCCCAGCATGCCAGTTCCAGTCCGTCATAGCCAAACTCTTTGGCTTTTCGGCAAAGTGCTTCGATCGGCAAGTCTGCCCACTGGCCGGTAAACAGGGTCACAGGTCGTGCCATGAAATCACCTCAGTCAGAAAAAACGCCACAAGGAAAGAACGCAGCAAAAAGCGGACAGAATCCTGCCCGCGGCGTGACAGACGGTAAGAATCCGCCTGTGCAATGTCAAACGCGGCGGACGGTCGCGACACGTGGAAGAACTCGTGTTTCGAGCATCCGGAATGGCTGGTATTCTTTGCATGGAACTGAATTGTCGTGACGCGCGTTGATGAACCGCCAGCCGCGACAATCACGTCGGGAATCGCGGTCCCGGGCGAATGCCGGGGACACGCAGAAATGCCACTCATGAAACAGTTTGGAATGAAGTCCTGCGCGCAAAACATCTCCGTCCGTCGTCCGCGACTGGTCCGGGACAGGCTCACCGCGACTCTACTCGCGGCAGCCGCTTTGCTGCTGTCCGTCCCGTCAGACACACGGGGTGACGACCGCAGTTCGACGATCGACCGGCGGCGTCAGCAGTTGCAGGAACAGCACCGCACGACGATGGACAATCTGCGGTTCGAACTGACGGAACTCAGTCAGCAGTGCTTCGACCGTGGAAAGACTCAGGCGGCTGCCGATATTACCGCCCTGTCGCTGCAGCTCACGACCGACAGCCCGCAGGAATCACTGCCGCGGATGATGCAGCTTTCCGTCAATCCGGCACTGCCACCGGACGAGAAACTGTGGCGCGAACGGCTGCGCAAAATTCGTGAGGAATTCGCCGCAAAGCTCTACAGCCTGGCTCGCGCCGCGCTGCGGGCTGAGCTGCCCACGCTGGCGTACGCGTGGATACAGGACGTGATCCGCGTTGACCCGGACCACAAACACGCTCGCTCCGTGCTGGGCCAGATGGCATTCCAGGACCGTTCCCGCCAGGACGACCCGGCTTATGCGGGCGAATGGGTTTCCCCGTTCGAAGCGAAGATGCGCAGCGGCAGTCGGCCGCATGTCTTCGATCCGCGGTTCGGCTGGATTCCGGAAGCTCACCGGACACGCTACGAAGACGGTCAGCGGCCGTGGGGACGCAACTGGATTTCCGTCGAAAAGGAAGCCGAACAGCGCCGCGATTTTCGCGACGCGTGGGAAATTGAGTCCGAACACTTCGTCGTCAGAACCAACACCAGCCTTGAGGAAGGCGTGCAGCTCTCACTGAAACTGGAAACGTTTTACGCGTGGCTGCAGCACCACTTCGCTGCGTTTTTCGACACACCGCAGGCACTGGAAGAACGCTTCGAGCAGGCAGCACCGCGACGACGCGCGACGGCGGATCAACAGCGAATGACCGTTCATTACTACGCAGAACGGGAGGAATACGACAAGGAAGTTCTCGGCAAGCTGCCGCCGAACCTGGTGACGAACGGGCTGTACTGGGAACCCACGCAGACATCGTATTTCTATCGCAGCGGCGACATCACAACCGTGTTTCACGAGGCGACTCACCAGATTCTGGACATGCACACAACCGACGATCGGCGCAACGCAGCACGACTGAAAGCTCGCGCGCTGCGCCAGCGTTCGCCGGAGCAATGGCCGCTGTGCGGGCGGTCGAATTTCTGGATCATCGAAGGGCTGGCCTGCTATTTTGAATCCTTCGACATCGGCGAGAACGGCGCGACAGTCGGTTTTGTCGGCAACCCGCGGTTTGTCGTGGCTCAGGCACGCCTGTTGAGCCCGGACGCGGAGCAGTTGTTCTATCTTCCGCTGCAGACGTTCTGCTCACTGGGCAAGGACCATTTTCAAAGCCATCCGAACGTGGCTCAGTTGTATTCGCAGGCGTCGGGAGTCACTCACTTTCTGATGCACTACGACAACGGCCGTTACCGGGATGATCTGGTCCGCCTGCTGTCCGCTGTCTACCGGCCGAATTTGAAAGACCTGAACAGCGAACCGTCGCTGGAAGTGATCACCGGCGTGCCGTTCGAAACGCTCGATCAGCAGTACCGCGAGCACATGGAAGACGTCGGACTTGAACTCAGCCGCCTGTCAGGTCGGTAGATCATTCATACGCGGTCGCCGGAAGTCGCAATTCCGTCAAACAAGACATGACGCAGGCCGAATCAGGCTCCAGGCGCGACACGATCCTGACCGCCGCGCACTTTGAGTTCGCGGAGGCAGCCGCAGCCACGACCGATTCCTGATGACTGAGACGACATGGGAGTACGCCGCTCCATCCCGCGCATCGAACTGCCGCTGCTGAAGCGCGAGCTGATCGAGGCCGCTCAGCGGCGCCGCACGTACGTCCTGCGAGTGGCCGTGCTGTTTGTCTTCGCGCTGATCTTCCTGCTGGTGTTCGCGTCGCTGTCCAGCCGACGGGTATCTCCGCTGCAGATGCTGGGTTCCGGCCGCGAACTCACCGAGGTTCTGTTTGCGACGATCAGCTTTTCGCTGTACATCCTGCTGCCGGCAATGGCGTGCGGTGCGATCACCACAGAGAAGGAAAAGCACACGCTCGATCTGCTGCTGGGATCGAAGCTGACCCCGGGAACGATTGTGCTCGAAAAAGTCGCCTCCCGAGTGACTCCTATGCTGTCGCTGATCGTCGTGTCGGCACCGTTGTTCGGCCTGGCCTACCTGATGGGCGGTCTGTCGTTTTCCATTTCGGCCGCCGGGCTGCTGATTCTGCTTGTCATGGCGGTGAACATCGCAGCGATCGCCGTTTGCTGGTCGGCTCTGCTGGAATCGAGTCTCAGCGCGTTCTGGTGGACCTACGTAACGATCTTTGTGGTCTCGTTCGCCTGGCCGTTCTTTATCGGCCGCGGTCCGGTCGGCAGTTTGCCGGACAACGAACTGTTCCTGGCACCGTTCTATCCGATTGTCGTGCTGACAGCGGCTCGTGCGGACGCCGCGACCGCGCTGTTGCTGACTCTACCCACACATGTGGTCACCGTGGTTGCATTGCTGATCGCTCGTCGGGGCATCGCCAGGTACAGCTACGGCCAGCCGATACCATTCCGCGGATGGGCGAAGCACGCGGCCCGGCTTGTGTTCGGGGCTCTCCGCGTTGCGGCTTCGCGGTTTCGCTGGTCACGGCGGCTGGAACGCTGGCCGCGATGGCTGGCAGGCATCGCCACGAACGCGTCAGCGGACTCCGCTACGGCAGCACTAACGATGCAGCGGCCGATCGAATGGCGTGAAAGGCGGCGTTCGTCCCTGAATCGCCCGGCAACGATTGTGGGCTTCGTGACGCTGCAGATCCTGCTGCAATTGTGGGCCTACAAGACTGACTTCCGCAGCCCCCACGAGGCTGAGGAACTCAGCGCGTTCGTCAGCATCGGCCTGCTGATCGTGGCGTTGCTGATTGTCATGGGGTTCAGTTGCCGGCTATTCGCCGGGGAACGAGAGCGACAGACTCTGGATTCCCTGCTGACAGTCCCGCTCAGCAGTCAGGAAATCCTCGCCCAGAAGCTGGCGTCCGTGAATCGCATGTGCCTGCTGCTGACACTGCCAATCCTTGCCGCCGGAGTGCTGAATCTGACGTTTACGAACGGGCTGATGAGGTATTGGACGCGATACGCTGCCAGAGCGATTTCCGGCGTCCTGGTAAGTGATCCTGCTGCTTCCTGGTTTACCCGCCCACTTGGCAGCATTCGTTTTCTGTTTGCGGCGGCAGCGACCGCGTTTCTTTACATGCACCTGGTCAAGTGGATCGCCGTCTGGTTCGGCCTGAAGCAGCAGCCTCAGATGAAAGCGATGCTGGGCAGTCTGCTGACTGTCATCGGGCTGACCGTGATACCAGTGGTGATTGCTGCGATCATCATGATTTCGGTGGGCAGCAATCCGGATGATTTCCCGATCTTCTGCTTCATGAGTCCCGCGATCATCCCGTGCCTCAACGAGATCCACCAGCTGCACGAGGTCTTCCACCGAAGCTGGTTTCCCGATTCGGAATGGCTGGTTGTGCTGACGAACCTCGCTGTGTACGGGTCGCTGGCATGGCTGGCTCGCCGATATGTCCTGAGCAAACTTAGCAGCCTGCTGGGCCGCATCGAACAACCAGTTCCCGACGGAACAGCAATCATTCCGCCCGTCGAGAACGCCTTGCCAGCCGCGGCCTTTGCTTGTCCGCCTGACGAATAGCCGAGCGTACGCCGTGCGGCATCTGCGCAACGAAAAGCCCCGACGGTTCGGACAAACCGCCGGGGCAATTACGTCAGAAGTATTCCTGGACAGTTAGTTCTGCACAGCCGCGTCTTCGTAGCCGGCTTTCGACAAAGCCGCAATGGCTTCATCCGCGTTGAAGCCTTCCTTCACGTTCACAACCACGCGGCGATCGTCGATTTCGCCCTCTTTCTTCTGTGGAACCAGTTCGACGCTGGCGACACCTGGCTGTACCTCAAGAGTCTCCTTCACTGCCGGATAGCAGTTGAACGGGCACATCATCGTGGGAACTTCCAGTGTCACCGGCTGGTACTCCGCGATCGTCGCACCGACGGCTCGCTCGTTGTCGCCAGAATTGGCAGTCGCCGGTGGAGCAGCCGGGGCCGAGGTTTCTGCGCCGGGTGATTCGGCAACTGGGGCATCGGAAATTGAATTGCCGGTTTCCGAGCCGCAGCCGATGGCGAAAAGACTCAGAAGGCAGATAGTGCTGGTGATTCTCATTGGGGTCTCCTGTACAAAACGTCATCGCAGGACACTGCGGGGCACGACAAACAACCGCGAAAGCTTATACACGCGAACGCACACCGTCCAGAGGTTGCAGGACAGCATCGTTGATGAATCAGTTGATTGGAATCGGAGTTCTCGTGCTGGCCATCATCGGCAACACGTCCTTGTGGATCGTGATGGTTAATCGCCGGCACTCTTATTCGTTGCCGGAATGGCGACTGAAGGGTTCGCGACTGCTCCATGACATCGGAATCCTGCTCATACCGGTCCTGTTGGTCTGGTACGTCGGTCTGGGCAATGGTGGCCTGTTGACCGGCGGCACGCTGGCTCAGCAGTCACTGTTCGTGCAGGGAATGCTTGCCGTGGCGATCTCAGGCGTGATTCCGTTCGTCGGAACCGTCGTCCGCTGGCAGTGTCGCCAGACACCAGCAGTCGTGGTGCGACAGGATTCCAGTCGGTTCGACGTTCTCGCACTCGCAGCAGACGACCGGAAATCCGCCGTTTCCGGACGCCGGTCGCGATTGCTGGCAAGAGTTCCCGGCAACGAAATCTACAGGCTGGAAGCGACAGACGCGCACCTTGACCTGGCGCGACGTCACGCTGCTGCCGCTGGCAAACAGCCTCCGCCGACTGTTGCGACACCTGATCTGGGATCGGCGCTGAAGCTGGCACATTTTTCCGACATGCATCTGGTGGGCTGTCCCGGCCGCGGTTACTTCGAATTCGTCGTCGACCAATTGTGTCAGTGGCAGCCGGATGCATTCCTGTTTACCGGCGATCTGATCGACGACATGAACCTGCTGCCCTGGGCGACGGATTTCTTTTCCCGGCTGGCTGAAGTTGCTCCGGGGTACTTTGTGCTGGGAAATCACGACTGGCAGCAGGACCATCAGGCAATTCGCGCCGCGATCGTCGCTGCGGGCTGGGTCAGTCTGGCGGGGCGCTCAGAGCACATCGCGCTGAACGGCACGCCTGTGCTACTGGCCGGATCAGAAATGCCGTGGATAAAACCTTCGCCGGTGGTGCCTTCCCGGAGCAACGAATGCGTGAGAATTCTGCTGAGTCATTCGCCGGATGAACGGGACTTTGCGCTGAAAAACGACTTCGACCTGTTGCTGGCCGGACACAACCACGGAGGCCAGGTGGCTCTGCCGGTCATTGGGCCCGTGTATTCTCCCAGCCGCCACGGAGTCCGCTATGCGGGCGGCACCTACCAGCACGGCTCGCTGGTCATTCACGTCAGCCGCGGTGTGGGAGCAAAGGATCCCCTGAGGTGGAACTGCCTGCCGGAGGTGACGCTGTTCCGCGTCAGCGGATTCCCCTCAAACCGCGACGGTGTCGGAACGACAACATCTGCAGCGCGCTTGACGACCGGCAATGAGTTCCCGCATTCCGACCGGGCAGTTTTCGATCGGCATTGAACGACAGGAATGCGTCGATACAATGCCGCGTCACAAATTTCAGCGGGCTCGTCGTTTGAGTCTCGCGTTTTCTGCAACCGCCAGCCTGGCGTTTCAGGGCAGTGGACGCTTTGTGAAGCGACCGCCGATCCCGCCAGACTGACCAATACCGTCCCGCGTGGCCGGTACTTCAAGGATCACGGATTTCGAATGTCGATTACTCCACAAGCCAAACAACGGCTCATTAAGGAATTTGGTCAGGGCGAGAATGACACCGGGTCTCCTCACGTGCAGATTGCCGTGCTGACTCATCAGATTCAGACGCTGACCGAGCATCTTAAGATGCATCAGAAAGATCACGCCGGGCGACGTGGTCTGCTCGCAATGGTCGGTCGCCGGCGGCGGCTGCTGGACTATCTGAAACGCAAGTCTCCCGAACAGTACGTGGAGATGATTACCCGCCTCGGCATTCGAAAGTAAAAGTGAGGGCGTCGACCGCCGGGAGTTCCGGTGCCGACGCCTTCTTGCATTGGTGAGCTTTTTTCTGCCGGTGGCATCAGCAACGGGAAGTCGCGAGGAACGCGGTTCAGCGAGTTCCATGCCGGGTGTTTTTCGAAGCCGGGGCTGGCTGGCATGCGTGGCTGACACACCGGAAGGCTGATAGCTCCGCGGTCGCTGTTGTGGCGGGGTGTCACCGATTTCCGGACTCAGTGTCGTTTGTGATTTGTCAGTCGTTTGTGCGTTGCGTGTTGTGATCTGCTGTGTGCGAATTGAACTAAGTGTGATTTGAATTGTGTAATTCAACTCCTGTTGTTTGTCGTTTTTTGTCCTGACTGCTGCCGCAGGTTCGTCGCGGATTGCCGCCACCTGGGGCGACTTTGAGTTGTCGGAAGTTGCAGGCGTATTGTCTGAGTAGGTTTGATTTCAAAGCTGGCTGATCCCGCTTTCGCCGCCCGATCAGCGCGAAGTTTGTCAGCCATCGAACAGACGTGTCTCACGCGAACCAGTGACGTTCGCGGCTTGCTTTCCTGATGTCGTGAAGTTGCTGCTCGTGCGGAATACCTGAACTTTCGAACCTGCGATCCGGGGATTGTTTGAGAAAAAAGGTGTCAGGAATCATTTGTGCAACGTGCCCGCAGGGGCGTTTCGAAAACAAATGGTTCCTGACACCTTTTTCTCGGCGTCCTTAGCAGTCTTTGCTCCGGCGATGCCGGGTAAGGATTGATCGTGAAGAAAGTTGAAGTGAGTTGTGAATTCGGTGGCCGTACGCTTTCTTTCGCCTCCGGCGAACTGGCCAAACAGGCCAGCGGTGCCGTCATGGTGCAGTTCGGCGAAACCAGTGTCTTTGTCGCTGCTCAAACAGGGCCTTCCCGGCCAGGAATCGACTTTTTCCCGCTGACTGTGGACTATCGCGAGCGTCTGGCCGCCGCAGGGAAGTTTGCGGGTGGCTATCTGAAACGCGAAGGCCGGCCAACCACTCGCGAAATTCTGACGTGCCGTCTCACTGACCGGCCCATCCGACCGCTGTTCCCGAAGGGCTTCCGCGACGAAGTTCAGATTCAGTCCAACGTCATGTCCAGTGACGGTGAGAACGATCCGGATGTGCTGAGCATCAACGGTGCCAGCGCGGCTTTGATGGTTTCCGGTATGCCCTTTCGAGGGCCGATCGCGGCCGTGCGAGTCGGCCTGGTTGACGGCGAACTGGTGCTGATGCCGACCGTCCAGCAGATGGCCGACAGCAGGCTGGATCTGATTGTGGCCGGATCGAAGAAAGCCATCCTGATGATCGAGGGCTTCGGTGCTCAGATTCCGGAACAGGAAATGGGCGACGCGATCATGTACGCTCATCAGTACATTCAGCAGTTGTGTGACCTGCAGTTCGATCTGGCGAAACAGCTTGGTGTTGAGCCGGTTGCTGAGCCCCAGCCGGAAGAGAATCCTTTCGCCGGCAGGCTGAAGGCGGAAGCATTCGATCGGCTGAAGGACGCCAAGGCATCACGTCTGAAGCAGGATCGCAGCGACAAGGTCCGCGCACTGAAGACCGAACTGCTGGAGAAGTACTTCCCCAATGAAGCCGAAGTCACGTCGGACGGGCTCACTCGGGCACAGTTCAGCGATGCCTTCTACAAGCTGGAAGCGCGTGCCGTGCGCGACCTGATCCTGGCGGGCACTCGACTCGACGGCCGCAAGTCGCACGAAATGCGGGGCATCAGTTGCGAAGTCGGCAAGCTGCCTCGCGTCCACGGATCCGCCGTCTTCACACGCGGTGAAACTCAGTCGCTCGCAACCGTCGCGTTAGGAACGACGCGCGACCAGCAGCGCGGTGACGGACTGTTCGGGGAGACATCCGACCGGTTCATGCTGCACTATTACTTCCCGTCGTTTTCGGTGGGCGAATGCCGTCCAATTCGGGGACCGGGGCGTCGCGAAATCGGCCATGGCTGTCTGGCTGAGCGGTCAGTGGCTCCGGTCATTCCGGCCTCGGACAAGTTCCCGTACACGATCCGGGTGATTTCGGACATTCTGGAATCCAACGGCAGCAGTTCAATGGCATCCGTGTGCAGTGCCACGCTGGCGCTGATGGATGCTGGTGTGCCGATTCAGCAGCCGGTGGCCGGAATTTCGATCGGGCTGGTTGATGAAGGAGACCGCTACACTTTGCTGACCGACATCATGGGCGACGAAGATCACTTCGGCGACATGGACTTCAAAGTCGCCGGCACAGGGCGAGGCGTCACGGGCATTCAACTGGACCTGAAGACAGACGGCATCAGCGAAGCCATTATTCGCGACACGCTGGAACATGCCCTGAAGGCTCGCAAGGAGCTGCTGCGTCAGATGCTGACAGCAATCCGGCGACCGCGGCAGTCTGTTTCGGAATTCGCTCCGAAACTCGTTCAGACGTCGATTAACCCCGAAAAGATCGGGCTGCTGATCGGACCGGGCGGCAAGACGATTCGCGCGATTCAGGAAGAATCCGGCGCTCAGATCGACATTGCCGAAGACGGAACCGTGACGATCTCCGCCGCCAACAGTGTTTCTGCCGATGCCGCGTTGGCGCGGATCGAAGCGCTGACGGAAGAAATTCAGGTGGGCCGGATTTACAAAGGCAAGGTCACATCGATCAAGGACTTCGGAGCCTTCATCGAAATCGCTCCTGGCAAGGACGGCCTGTGTCACATCAGCGAACTGTCCGACGGCTTCGTCAAGAACGTCACGGATATCTGCAAGCTGGGCGACATGCTGGAAGTCAAAGTGATCGCCGTTGACGACCAGAATCGGGTTAAGCTGTCGCGGAAAGCCGTCCTTGCCGCAGCCGGCGGTGACGGTGACGGTGACGGTGCCGACGAATTCGAAGACGACGAATAGAGCTGCTGCCGACGTCAGGAAACCTGCTGCGGGCGGTTCGCGCGCAGCAGGACCCGGCCCCGTCCGTATCGGAGACCATCACTATGGAAACCGAACTCGCTCACGAAGAACGTCAGCGCCTGCAGGCCCAGAACACGGAACTGGCGACTCTGGCAGGCGGGCTGGCGCATGAAATTCGCAACCCGCTGTCAACAATCGGGATGCATCTGGAACTGCTGTCCGAAGATCTGCGCGAGGAAGATTCCGCCAGAGGGCGGCGGATGCTGACCCGCATCGAAAAGTTGCGCGGTGAGTGCCATGACCTGGAGGATATTCTGAATGCGTTCCTGCAGTTTGCGCGAGCAGGCGAGCCTGACCTGGAAGACGCAAGCCTGAATGACGTTGTCCGCGACTTTGTCTCCTTCCTGCAGCCGCAGGCCGATGAACAGCAGGTGGAAATCCGCTGCCATCTGGATGCCAATCTGCCTCGCGTTCGGATGGACGTGTCGCTGGTCCGGCAGGTTCTGACAAACCTTGGACGCAATGCCCTGCAGGCAATGCCGAACGGCGGCACGCTGGAGTTTCTGACAATGTGCCGCAGCGGAGCCGCTGTGCTGGAAGTCATCGACACTGGTTCAGGAATGGACGAACGAACGCGGCAGAAAATGTTTCAGGCATTCTTTTCGACCCGCTCCGGCGGCAGTGGTCTGGGACTGCCTACGGTACGGCGTATCATTGAGGCTCACGGCGGAACAATCGCCTGCGACAGCGAGGTCGGACGCGGCACCCGGTTTACGATTTCGCTGCCGTGCGACTGATTCCCGAACCCGAAGTGACCGCCCGAGGCGGCTGATGACTGACGCAAAAAACGACGCCACAGACCTGACCACGATTCCGATTCGAGTCCTCGTTGTCGACGATGATGAAAGTCATGCGCAGGCTGTCGCAGACAGTCTGGCACGCATCAACTGCGACTGCAAAGTCGCTTCGTCGGGGCAGCGCGGTTCGCAGTTGATCGCAGGAGAATCGTGGGACGTCGTCGTCACTGACCTGCAGATGGGGGAAATCGACGGACTGGACATCCTGCGCCAGGCGAAGGAAGAACTGCCGGACGCCGAGGTCATCGTGCTGACAGGCCATGGCTCCATTGCTTCCGCCGTCACCGCGATGCAGCATGGTGCCTACACCTATCTGACCAAGCCGCTGGATATCAATGAACTGCGATCCGCCGTCGAAAAAGCGTCGGCGCGGCTGCGGCTGATTCGTCGCAACGCAGAACTGCGCCGCTCGCTGGAAGAACGATTCGGGTTCGAAGGCGTCATCGGCAACAGCCCGCAGATGCACCGCATCATCGAGATCCTGAAAAACGTCGCTCCCACCGACAGCACCGTTCTGATCAGCGGCGAAAACGGCACGGGCAAAGAACTGGTGGCCAAGGCATTGCACCAGAACAGCCCGCGCAAGAACAAGCCGTTCGTGCCGCTGAATATCTCAGCGCTGCCGGACAGCATTCTCGAAAGCGAACTGTTCGGCCACGAACAGGGAGCATTTACCGGCGCGATGGGTCGACGGGTTGGCAAGTTCGAGTACGCAAACGGCGGCACGCTGTTCCTGGACGAAGTCGGCGAAATGCCGATGGACACGCAGATCAAACTGCTGCGTGTGCTGGAAGATCGCAAGGTGACGCGACTGGGGGCCAACGATGAAATGGACATCAATGTGCGGCTGGTGGCCGCGACCAACGCCAGCCTGAAGAAAATGATCGAAGAGGGAACGTTTCGCGAAGACCTGTACTACCGACTGAACGTCGTCAACATTGAACTGCCGCCACTGCGGGATCGTCCCGAAGATATTCCGCTGCTGATGGAACACTTCCTGCGCGATCTCTCGAAAAGAACCGGACGCGAAGTTCAGGGTTTTTCCCGTACAGCTCGGCTGGCTCTGTTGAGCTATCAGTGGCCGGGCAACATTCGGCAGTTGCGTAACACCATTGAAAGCATGCTGGTAATGGACACGGACGGCCTGTTGGACGTCGACGGTCTGCCAGCAGAAATTGCGCCGCTGGTGACGGAGGAACTTACTGCCACGGATGCCGGCAGGCCCTCCGGCGCGGACTCCCTGATCGGCCGTCCGCTGGAAGAAGTGGAAAAGTACTACATCCAGCGAGCACTGGAACTGACCGACGGCAATCGTGAAGAAACGTCACGTCTGCTGGGTATTGGCGAACGCACGCTGTACCGCAAGATCAAGGAATACGAGCTGCGGAAATAGCACAGACCGTTGCGTTTTCTGCGTTACGCGTCTTCTTCATCGTCAGGCGCTTCAAGGCCGCTTTCGCCACCCTGCAGTTTTTCCAGACGCTGCAGCACGTCCTTGTAGGCATAGTCTACTGACAGAATCTCGGTGTAGTGCGTTTCTGCCTGTTCGGGCTTGCCGGACTTTTCGTAGACACGACCAAGCCAGTAGTGTGCTCGTTTGAAGGCATCCGGCTTGTCCTGGCCGCTCATCCCTTCCAGCGCCCGTTCAAACTGCCGCCGGCCGAGATCCAGCTTGCCGTCTTTTGCGAAGCACTCGCCCAGCCAGACCAGAGCATCTTCTTTCAGCCGCGAATCGGCGCTGGCCTGCTGATACAGAGGAATCGCTTTGGTGTACTGCTTTGTCTTGCGGTAGCGTTCCGCCATTTCGTAGCGCATCTTCATGTCATTCGGATGTCGCTCAATTCGCGGCGCGAAGTATTCAATTTCTCTGGCCATCAGTTCCGTCTGAAGCTCAACAGCTTTCTGTTTCAGGCGATCTTTATCGGGGTTCTTTCGATAGCGATCAGTCGCATCCGCAAGGCGATCGCGCATGATGTCCAGTTCGACGTCTTCTTTCAGCTCCAGAATGTCCGAGTTGTTGCCGGAGATTTCGAGTGCCTTTTCGTACTGTTCCAGAGCCTGCGGAAGTTTGCGGGCGGTGTGATAGTGCTGCGCCAGCTTGACGTAGTTGTTGATGTTATCCGGTTCTTTGCGGATGGCGTGCTTCAGGTCCAGTTCGACTGACTGGCCGGGAGCATCGGCTTCCGGCCTGCCGCCTTTGCGAGCCTGCCGGTCGGCCTCGTAGGCGTTCACGGGCTGTTCTTTGTCGACTTTGACATCCTGTGTGTTCTGAGCTTTCTCGTAGTTGCCGCGGTCCATGACGGATTCCGCATCCAGTTTGCTCATCATCGAACGTGCATCACCGTCGGTGGGATCCGCCTTGTAAACGCGCTCAAAACAGGCTCGCGCGCGCTTGTACTCGCCGCGATCGCGCAACACCTCACCAAGTGCCTTGTTGTACGCGATGTTTGCGATGTCCAGCTTGACAGCCTGTTCCCATGCATACGCAGCCACTTCGCCGCGTTCCTGCTCTGCGGCCGCTTCGCCGATGTCTGCAAACAACTGGGCATCCCACGGGTTGACCATCAGGCCCTCTTCCGCCGCCTGATCGACGGCAGTCCAGTCCTTTTTCATTCGCGCCTTTTTGACCCGCCCGCGAATCCCCATCAGCTTCATGCTGGCCATTCGCGCACCGGTGCCATTGTCGTCGTACTTTTTACGCAGGCAGCCGTGTCGGGTCTGGCGGTAAAGCAGGACATCAGGCTTCATCTTGACGGAGTTGCCATAGCACTCGACGGCAAAATCCCAGTTCTGCCGGCCCATGGCCTCGTTCCCTTTGCGGAACCATTCCTGAGCCGCTTTGGAAAGCTGATCTGAGCCAAATCCACCGTCGTTCATTCCGCGCACTTTCTGAAGCTTTGATACACCGCCGCTGACGTGGTCTGTTTGTGGACCAGCTATAGCATACTGCTGAAGCGACCCGTCGCCCAGTGTTTGTCACCCAGAACTAAACGCCCCACGCTGCGTCACCGAATGCAACTCGTGCCGTGTGCCACGAGCTAGACGACTTCCGCCAGCACGCGCTGCCGCAGTCTGCCGTCCGATGAAATCGCGGCGCACGGACGCACAACTTCCGGCCTCGTGATCTGAACCTGCCGCGGCGCGTCGATGCCCAGTTGCACGCGGTTACCGCCGATCTCCAGGATGGTGATCGTAATATCCAGACCGGGAATCAAAATTTGCTGTTGAGCCTTACGGGAAAGTACCAGCATGAGAATTGCCTTTCGAAGGGTTGATGTTGACAGATAATGTCAACAAAGTGGCGAAAAAAGGGGAAGCTTAATTCTGTTGTGGAACCGGCACACCGTTTACCGGCGAACTACGAAAACAGTTTCTTCTGGCCGACGAATGCATCGAACCCCGGAAACAGATCTTTCGTCCCTTCGGGAATGTAGATCAGCTTCAGGCGTCTCAGCCGCACGGTCAGGTTGGAAATCGTCACCTGGGCGCGGTCAGCAAGTTCGTACAGGCTGCTCCAGTCGGTCAGGTCAAGATCCGCGGCCGCATCGCGGATGAGCCATGCGGGCATCAGCAGCGATGACTGGTAGCGGTCCACAGCGCTTTTGACTTCCGGCGAATCTTCGCCTGCCGTCAGCTGCCGGTAGAGGTCGAAGTAGCGTTCGTCATAGACGGCACGGTTCAGGACTTCCACAAGCACACGTCGATCGGCCGCCTGGCGGCAAACAACGCTGTCGTGAGCTTCAAATCCCGGCAGCAGGGGATGGTGCAGGCTGGTGCGGTCGATATCGATATCCCAGTGGCCGGCCTCGTGCCCGATGGTACTGCGTTCCAGACCGGGCTTTGCTTTGAACAGATCGAGGTGGAGGCTGTTCAGGACGATACGGCGTTGTTCAGGAACCAGGCCGGCCAGAATCTGTTCGCCCGGCCGTTCGTCGATTTCCACCCAGTCAAAGTCCAGCTTCAGCACCTGTTCGACAATATTCTCCACGGGCACGGGCAGCGAGACGCGGGTTCCGGACAGGGCCTCGTACTGCCGGACCCGCAGCGCGGTCACCTCATCAATTTCCCGCGTTCGCAGGTTGGATAAATCGAAACGTCGCATGTCGAAATGGCTCCCTGCCGGTCGACCTGAAATGCGAAATGGACGGATGGAGGAACGGTACAGAATCACGACCGCCCGCGACGGCGTGAGTCTCTGCGTTCCACATTATCCAGCAGTTCCGCGAGCGCATCGTCTGACAGATTCAGGATGCGCCGGAAAACTGCCGGCTGTTCGAGAATGCGGTCGCGAAACGAGTCGGGAATTCGCCGGGCCAGCAGCAGCAGTTCGTCCGCGTCGGCGTTCAGAGCCGCCGCCAGTTTCTGCAGTGTGTCTTCGCGAGGCGTCTGGTCCGCATCCAGACGGTCGTTCTCGACGCGGCTGAGATACGTGAAGTTGATGCCGATGCGATCCGCCAGTTCCCGCTGAGTCAGATTGCGCTGCTTGCGAAGCTCGCGGATTCGTTGTCCGATCGTGGTCATTCGCCACACTCCATTGCCATGATGTTTCCTGTCCCCGCCACAGACCCGTGCCAACGCTGCGGATCTTAGAAACTTGCTGTTTACTGTCAACAGCAATTTCGAATCGCTGGAAGTTTCATCGCCGGTGCGAAAAACTATCAGCCCGCTGGCTTTCCGCGGGAACGGTCCAGCGCCCGAGCAGGTTCCGGCCGGGGCGGACTCTTCCGCAGAATTTCTGGTGGGGAAATTCCACCGCACTTCGCTGCAGAAAGGCTTCCGCATGGTTGACGCGATCATCATCCTGGTCGTTCTGGCACTGGCGTTCTGGGGATTCATCGCGTTTGCGGGAGCGATGCCGGTGATGTCGTTCAACAGGATTCACCTTCAGGAGTTGCCGCCCGAATCGATGCGCAAAGCGCTGAAGCTCGCCATTGGTTCGCGGCTTGATGTCGACGGCAACTGGATGC
>CAZHET010000086.1:0-16757 GCA_964531585.1 uncultured Planctomycetaceae bacterium
TGGCCGGATCCTTTTCGAATGCTGCCTTGCACTTGTCGCAGCAGAAGTAAGTTTTGGCATCCTTGTACGCGGTGAACTGAGCTTCCTTGGCGGCTGCACCGGAGACCGGGCACTTGGCAGTAAATTTTTCGCCGGCTTCCGGTTTTTCTTCTGCCGCCTGAACCGTCAGCAATAAGCACGCAGACGCAGCTGCTGCAAAGATCATCCCCATTCGACGCATCATGATGTTTTTCCTTCCGGGCTTGAATGGAAACATGAATCGTTCTGACAGGCACGCTCAACACAACGTCACGCGGACTGATGAACGCATTGCCGAAAGCAATTACAGCCGTTCCACCAGCAAAACGCAACCCCGGCTGCATTTCTCCCTCCTGTCGACCCGCGCGAGTTTCCGGTATGCGGGACCGCCGGTCGTTCTATTCCCTGCTGAACAACTGAGTTTCGGCGATGTGAATCGCCTTCAGTAAAGCGCGGGCCTTATTCAGAGTCTCCTGATATTCGCTTGCGGGAACGCTGTCGGCGACAATTCCCGCTCCCGCCTGCACGTCGATGACTCCGTCCGTCATAACCAACGTCCGCAGAGCAATGCAGGTGTCCATGTTGCCGGTGAAGTCAATGTACCCGACCGCTCCGCCGTAGGGACCGCGTTTGTGAGGCTCCACTTCGTCGATGATCTGCATCGCCCGCACTTTCGGAGCCCCCGAGACCGTTCCTGCGGGAAGCCCGGCCCGGAGCGCTTCCACGGCGGACAGGCCTGGCTGCAACTGTCCGGTGACGTTCGAAGTGATGTGCATGACGTGGCTGTACCGTTCCACGACCATTACATCGTTCAGGGCCACCGTTCCGAACTGAGCGACCCGGCCGACATCGTTGCGGGCCAGATCGATCAGCATGACGTGCTCGGCGCGTTCCTTGGGATCCGCCAGAAGGTCGTCAGCCAGCTGCTGGTCTTCCTGCGGGGTCCTGCCGCGAGGTCGCGTGCCTGCCAGCGGGCGAATCGTCGTTTCTCCGTCCTCGACTCGCACCATGATTTCCGGTGACGAACCGACAAGATGAGCTTCCGGCGTCTTCAGCAGAAACATGAACGGGCTGGGATTCACCATTCGCAACGCCCGGTAGACGTCCAGTGGTCGAGCGGTGCTGCGATGTCTGAGTCGCTGGCCGATGACGACCTGAAACACATCGCCGGCCCGGATGTACTCGCGGCATTTATCAACGGCCGCTTCGAAGTCCTGCTGTGTAAAGTTTGAATCGGCCGCAAGCTCCGGCTCCACAGTCAGATCGACGTCGGTTAACCGGACAGCGCCGCAGGTATCAGCCAGCCGGCGGCAGATTTCGTCCAGGCGGTCTTCGGCCGCGATTCGCGCGACGTCGATGTCGCCAGCCTGAGTATCCGCCAGCGCCACGGCAAGCACTACCTTGCGAATGTGATCGAATACAACCATGCCGTTGTACAGCGCGAAACACAGATCCGGCAGGCCGCGATCATCTTCGGGAACGTTGGGCAGATGTTCCGTATATCGAATGACGTCGTAAGCCGCATACCCGACAGCTCCTCCGCAGAAGCGAGGCAGCCCCGGTACCGGCACGCACACGTACTCGGCCAGCAGCGCATCCAGGTCCTTCAGCGGATCGTCACTGACCCATTCACGAATGAGCCGGTCGCCTTCGCGAATCTGCACGCGCTGGCCCCACGATGTGATTGACAGAAACGGCTGGCTGCCGACGAAGCTGTACCGTCCGATTCTTTCTCCGCCCACGACACTTTCGAACAGAAACGACCAGTCACCATCGGAAAGCCGCTGGTACGCGGTGACCGGAGTCAGCGTGTCGGCCGTCAGTTGCCGGAAGACCGGTACGAACCTTGCCTGTTCGGCAAGTTCACGAAAAACGTCAGATGTGGGATGGCTGGTCACGGGCATGGATTGCGGCTGGCGATCTCTTGGTTCACGTTCGGTGGACGGCGGGCGGTTACTCCAGCAACGCCAGTGCCCGGACTGACGCTGTCATACCGTCGAACACGCGCCGCAGCGGTGTGAGTTCATGATCAGTGCCCTGCCACCAGACCAGCAGAGTAAACTCCGATGTGCGGACACTGTGCAGGCGAGCTGTGTTCAGAAGTTCCAGACACTCGAAACTCAGTTCGCGCGAATGCGCCGGCATTTCTGCGACGCGACATTCCAGTTCCGAGACTTCGACGTCGCCATATTCCTGACGAAAGCCTTCGACGCACGAATGCACTACGTCCGGCGGCGACGGGCACGCCGGAAGTATTCGCAGTGCCCAGAAGCACGTCCCTTCCGTCGATACAGTGACCATCACGTCGTCGCCGTCACGCTGTTCGCTGAGTTCCCAGATGTCCGGGTAGTCGAACTGCGCACCGTGGTCCCGCCATGTGGCCAGACACGGGGTGTGGCCGGTGAGGTCTTCGTCGATGGGTTGAGGTTTTCCGGACATGAATTGATTTCGGCTGATCGGGGGCGTCGCTGCGACTGAGCGAAGAGTACGACGAGTTTCCGCGGAACGCTACGATGGCATCCCGGTTTCCGACGAGTCTTCGGCATCCGCAGCCAGTCAGGATCATCATGCTCCGATCAGACGCTCCGCCGCCACGTTCCGTGCATCCCAGTGCCCTGCCCGACGACCGGCTGCTGGCCGAATGCGACCTCCGGCGCACGCGTGACAGTGGTCCGGGCGGTCAGCATCGGAACAAAGTCGAAACGGCCGTCGAAATCGTTCATCGGCCGACGAACGTGCGGGCATTCGCTGCGGAGCGTCGCAGTCAGGACCAGAACCGCCGTGTCGCGATCAAAAGACTGCGGCTGGAACTGGCCGTTCGCATCCGTGCTGTGACGTCGGAGATCGTCGAACCGTCCGCACTCTGGCGGCAGCGGTGTGCCGGCGGAAAGATATCCTGCAGCGAAGATCATGCGGACTTCCCGGTGATGCTGGCGGAAGCGCTGGACGCGATTGACGCAAAGGACTTCGATGTTCGCAAAGCGGCCGGGGCACTCGGGTGCTCGACTTCACAACTCACCCGGTTCGTCGGCCGCGTGCCCGCCGCACTGAACGGCGTCAACCAGGCTCGCGAGGAACGGGGGCTGCGGAAGCTGAAGACGTGACATCCGGACGCATCCGGCTTTGCGTTCCGTCTGCCACGTCGGTAGCATCGGTGAATCAAAGAACCGGCCCTGGCTTATCATTCTGAACCGGGCATCCCCGTGCCGCGACGCAATTTTACAACCGACGAAACCACGCTGTTGTTCGAACCGCGCCGCCTGCTGCTGGGAGCAGCCGTTTCGGCCGTTTTCTACTTCGGAGTCGTCTACGGTGCTGCCCGGTCCACGTTGCCCGACGTCAGTTCCGGCGCTGTCGTGACCGAAGCTGCCGAATCGCATCCGTCATCTCCGCGGTGAGGCGTTCACAAGCGGCCGGGACGGTCAGCACACTCTGATTCAGCTCCAGCTCAATTCCAAGGTATCGCGATGCCGGCCACCGCTTCCGCAGAAGCGTGGTGAACCCGTCCGCAGTTCCGCGATACGGATAGTTCCGACGCACCCGCCGGGCTGGATTGCGGGCCTGAAATTCCCGCTGCAGTGACACGCACCACTCCGCCTCGGGCCGGCGAACCGGGTCGTACAGCAGCCCCACGTCCGCATTGCGAATTCGGCCGTTCAGCGACGAAACAAACGAATGCACTGACAGGTGCAGCACGGTGCTTCCGACGCGAACTGCCGTCTCGATCGCGTTTTCCACTTCGTCACGATACGGCTTGTAGTACCGCTGCAGCACGTCTACTCGCTGATCAGCCGTCAGTACCCCGCTGAATTCCGAGAACAGCGAGCGATGGTGAAGGGATCGGTTCAATTCCACCAGCAGCCGCGTGACGGTCGAGAAAAACAGCGGAGCAGCGAACTCTTCGGCCAGCCGCTCCGCGACACTCAGCGCACCGATGTCGTGGCCGCGATGAGTCGCCAGCACATCCTCCTGACCGGCGAACAGATCACGGAATTCGCTCGGCACGTCATTGCCGCCATGCTCACACGTGATGATCAGGTGCATAGTTCAACACCAATGCAGGGCCTGGCGCGCGGTCGATGTCCGCGGGCGAAATCAACGCGCCGAAATCAACGCGCCGAAATCACACGAATGGTCGCCCTTCCGCGAGGCAGTCCACCAGTTCCCGATACACCTCCACGATTGCCTCCGGCCGTTCATCGGACGCAAGTCGTGCCGCAATTCTCGTCGACAAAGTTCCGTTCTCGACGATCATCGCCAACGCAGAACGCAGCCCGAAATCCGGCAGATCCGTGGGTGCCATGCCCTCCAGCAGCCGCGACCAGAGCTGGCCCGCTGTGATATCGCCCGTGTCGCGGATTCCGAACAGCTTCAGGTAATCCGCTTTGTCGAGCACCGCGTCTTCGGCGTACAGAATGCTGCGTTCCAGAACTTCAGCCAGGTCGTCGGTTGCCGTTGCCATTTGCATTGCTGTGGACGACCAGTCCTCGGCGACCAGCTTCTTCAGCACCGCGACGACCGCGGCGCAGACAGCCAGATCCGCCAGGGGATATTCCTGGATGTCGAGCACGCGAATTTCGATCGCTCCACGGTCAAAGCGAGCGATCGCCCCGCGAGCGTTCAGCCATTCGTGCTGCAGCATTCCATTGGGATCATGCGGTGCAATATCGCGGTACATGCGCTGAAAAATTTCGCGATCATAGTCGGCACACGTGAATACAGCTTCCGGGATCACTCGTGCCGTGATTGACGGAATCGCGCGGGCGTTCGTGCGGTAGAACGCCAGCCGGTTGTCCTTTGTTCCGTTCAGGTGACCTTCAACAACGGGCGAACTTGCGGCCAGCGCCGGCAACAACGGCAACACCAGGCGGATCGCCGCATGCAGCCGGCCGAATTCTTCATCTCCGTAAAACGGCAGGTTGATGTGAACACTTTGCAGATTCGCCCAGCCGTGTCCGTGACAGCTGAATATCCTGTCGAACGCTTCATACACCGGACTGTAGTCGTGTTCCCACAGCTTCATTTCGCGGTGAGGATCCATCAGTGGATGCATGGCCGTCGGCATCAGCGCGGCATTGTGAACACTCAGCAGCCCGTTGATGCGGCCGATGTGCGACTGAAACTCCGCGGCCAGCCCTTCCAGCGATGTGGCCGGACCGTTCGTCTTCAGTTCGATCACATGAGACGTCAGTTCGTTCGACCACGCCAGCGAACCGTGCTCCATTTCCGAATCGATTTCGCCTTCTTCGTCACACAGCAGGACGTCGCTGATTGGCCGCACGGCCAGCGAACCGGCGTCGACGATCATGTATTCCAGTTCAATGCCGAAACCTTCGAACAGATGCAGAGGTTCGCTCACGCTTCACGAACTCCCATCTTGAAGTTTTCAATCCGCTGTCGGAACACGGTCATGATGCGCAGATAGAGTTCATCGCGAAGGACGGTGTCTTCCTGTCCGGCGTCGATCGTGGGGTTGTCGTTGACTTCGATCACGTAGAACTCGTTGTCTGATTGTTTGACATCGACACCATAAAGCCCGTTGCCGATCAGATTGGCGGCCTTGAGCGCGACGCTGACGGCCTTGCGAGGAGCCAGCTCGATCGGAATCGTCTCCACCTTGCCGTAACGACTGCCACCTTCTTCATCCCGGCTGACAATCTGCCAGTGATTGCGAGCCATATGATATTTGCAGGCATACAGCGGCTTCTGATCGACAATGCCGATTCGCCAGTCGAACGTCGTCGGCAGGAACTCCTGAGCCACGATCAGGTCGGATTCGTCCAGCAGTGTTTTCAGCGTCGACTGCAGTTCTTCAGGCGTTCTGGCTTTCGTCACGCCGACGGAAAACGCGCTGTCGGGCTTTTTCAGGACACAGGGCAGCCCGAGTTCGGCTTCGAGAATTCCCGCGTTGTCGCGATGCACCACAACAGTCTTTGGCGTGGGAATTTTATGCCGCGAGAGCAGCTCAGCCAGATAGACCTTGTTGGTACAGCGGACGATAGAAACCGGATCGTCAATCACGACGAGTCCCATGTTCGCCGCACGGCTGGAAAAGCGGTAGGTATAGTGATTGACAAATGTCGTATCACGAATGAACAACGCATCAAATTCAGCCAGCCGGGCATAATCGTCGCGAGTCACGAGTTCCGCGCGGATCCCCAGGGACTCCGCCGCCCGGACGAACTTCCTGATCGCCTGGCGATTGGACGGCGGCTCGCGGTCTTCCGGGTTATACAGCACGGCCATGTCGTGCCGCAGTGGTGACTTCCTCTTGATCCGGCCACCTCGACCGGCGAAGTGCTGAGTCGCGACATCTTTTAGAAATGACCGATGCGACTCCGGAACTTCGCTGAGCGCGATGGTGGACACGGATCGCAGCAGCCAGTGCCCGTCTTTCTCCTTCGACAACTGAACGCGCAGCATCGGCGACTGAAACAGGTTGTACAGGTGCAGACTCAACCGGTCGTAGCGCCGAGCCAGATTGCGGCCAAAATAAATGCTCAGTGTGTACTGCGATGACTGCAGATGAGCCAGACTGCTTTGGATCAGTTCGTCCAGCTCCTGCGACACCTGCCGAACGATTGCCGGCGACTTCACATCGCGGATCACGTTCGCGCTGGGCTGAGGCCGATGCCCGCGCGCTTCCGCCAGCAGCGACACGTAGTAGCCGGTGCTCTGGTATCGAAAACTGCGGCAGAAGTTGAAAACCTTGACGGAACGCAGCTCGCTGAATTCGGCCTTCGTCAGGTAGTTGCGGGCGTCCACCACTTCAACGCCCGGAATATCGAAGGTCCATTCCTTCGGATCGTTTACCACGATCAGTGTCGCCACCGCGATCTCCTTAAACAGGTATGGCTTTCTTCGGAGTCAAAATCAGCAGGTTGGCGTCATAGGTGAGCGTGCCGAGAAGAATGGAACTGACCACGCGATCAACGCCGATCACATAGTAGTTTTCCCGCGGAGCCACCGGATTCGGCAGGTATGGATCAGCCACATGAACCAGTTTTCGTTTTCGGTCGTAACCGCACAGCACGACGAAATGCCCGACCGGAACTCCGTGAACGTCATCCGGCACGCAGTTCTCGCCAATCTCGCGGGCACTCCGATACAGGAATGTTGAACTGAGTCCCGTCAGTATCGGGATTCTGCGACTCAGGTACCTGCGAATCACCTCGCGAGTGAGATCGACCATCCTGACCGTGCCGCCACCGAGCACAAAACTGCGGTACGCGTCACCGGCCATCTGCAGTTTCGCGTTTTGTTTGACCGTAATCTGCAGGGACAACTTCTTCCCCAGGTCCACGATTGCATGCCCGTCCATGTCGAACCACGTTGGATCAAACACCCGCAGGTTGAAGGTGTAAATCAACGCCTGATAGCCACGTTGAATAGCGTGCAGTCCCAGCATCGGAGCCAGCGTGCCGCCTTCAACAAGCGCCGGTGTTTCGGCAATGACCCGTTCCAGGGAAACCTGATCGCCGTAATAACCGTATACCGCCTGCAGACAGGTAGGTCCACAGGTCGTGTCGCTGGGTTGCGACAAAATGCTCAGATGAATGCCGTCAATCAGCGTTTCATCGTCGGGCGCTGTCGGAAAATGTGTCAAGTTGCGTGAAACCGGTGGTCGCCGAAACTGAAAATGCTGTCGAACCGCAGGACAGTACCCGTTCACGGCTTCGGTACTGTACTGACCACGCAGCGTTCCGCGAAGACGGAAGCCCTGGATTCCAGGCGTTCACGTTCCGCGGCATGTCACGGCAAACAGCGAGACGTCAGCCCGGGTGCGTGGTCACCCGGGTGACCACGACTGCGAAGTCACGCCGCACAGCTCTTCACGCCGCATTGGGCCGATCCGGTGACTGCAACGGCCTGTGCCGCCCTCCGCAAAGACGGCACTCCGCGAATGCAGCGCTCCGCAAGTGCGTCAATCCGGGACGTCCGCACTCGGCCGGATCGATTCGAAATATCTGCGGATCGTCTGCCGATATCCCAGCGGAAGAGCTTCAGAATTCAGCACGGTATCGGACATCTTGCTGTACTCGCCGTAGACCTCACCAGCCTGTCGCTGAGCTTCCTGAGGAGTCAGTTCCCCGGTTTCTGTTTCGAATTGTGAGTCGCCGGCGTCGCCCAGCAGGCCCGTCAGCCGCGCCATCTGTCGTTGACTTTCGAGCTGCGTCTTTTCGCCGTCGATATTTCCTGCGGTCTTCCCTCCGGTGCTGCTGCTGGAATTCTGCGATTTCTGATCCGTCTGTCCCTTTGCGACAGTCTTCGTCTCACTGCCGCGCTGGCTTTCTCCCGCGACTTTGGCGGCCCCCATCCGCATCTCCTGCTTACTTTCGGCCAGCTTCATCGACTGAGCCTGCAGCATCTCCGCCATCTCCCTGCGAGCCGCATGCTGACGAACATCTTTGGCGATTTCCTCAGCGGAACGGCGAACGGCGTCGGACTGCTGCTGGCGGACGGCGTCACTCATTTCCGACGTTTTGTCACTGAGCTTCTGCATTCCCGCATCCTTCATCGCTCGTGCGACCTCGGCAAGTTTCTCCGCGGCAGCCTTTGCCTCACGCGTGCTGAGCTTCTGCGCATCGACGGATTCGAGCTGCTGAGCAGCGGTGTCGAAGTTTCCCTGCTTGAGCGACTCTGCCGCTGGCTGAAATTCTTCCGCTGTCTCAAGCGCTTCGCCGAGCGACTTCAATTGCGTGTCGGTTGCCGTGATGCTCAGTTCCTTCAGTTGTTTCGCGAGTTCCTGCTGCGTTTCGGACATCGTTGCCAGTGCCGTCGGCAGGTCTGGCTCGGAATCTCTCAACTGCTTCGTTCGCTTCTGCAGTTGCGAAACCACGCGTTCGAATTCGTCCAGGCCGGATTCTTCCGCGGCAGCCTTCAGTTCATCCAGGTCTGCGGCCAGGCGCTCGGCAACGGCTGACGTATCAACCTTTGCGAAAGCTGTTTCGGCGGCGCGTTGTTCGCGAGTCGGCAGCAACAGCAGGGTCACCGCCACGGCGACGCTCGCCGGAGCCCGCCACGCCCACCTGGGCAGGCCGATCGGTACGACCAGCGACGCATCAACGTCATCCAGGTGCCGCAGGGCGTCCCTGATCTGCAGACGCTGCAGGTCGGAGACTTCCGGCTGCTGAGAAAACTGAAGTGCTGTGACGACGCGATCCTTCAGCAGGTAACGTTCATCAACCGCCCGCGCCGCGTCGCGCCAGGGTCTGGAACGAAGTGCCGCTGCGACCGCCGCCGCGAGCCCCCCGATGATCGGAACTCCCACGCCGGACAGCCACGGCGAACCGGCTGCGATCCACCCCGCAGGCGCGGAGAATCGCAGAATCAGTGCAATGAGCATGACGACGACAGCAGTGGCCCAAACACCGCCGAAGAAACTCCATAACGCCACCCGCCAGCGCTGACGCCTGCGTACGGGAGTGAGACCAGTGAAAATGGAATTGGTCATGCCTGCAGTCAATTCGCGTCATACAGAATACGCATACTCCGGCACAGGCGTCCTGCGACTCTCCACGCGGTCCTGGGAAAACGCCCTGAACGCGATGCAGCCGCTGCTGTCCGTTCATTCAGCCGCCAGCGATACACAGGCGATCTCCTTGTCGTTTCGTGCAAACACGCAGCGATTCGCGAATGCCGGATGCGACCACACCACGTTGCGGCCAAACGCATCGCCGGTGGGTTCCAGAACATGAAACGTTGCGACTTTGGTAAACGCATCGCGAGACAGTCTGGTCAGCACGAGATCTCCCAATTCGTTGAACAGAAAGACGTTCTCGCCATTCCGGACCAGAAATGCCGTGCCGTGATTTTGCTTGCCGCCGTCTGTCACCGGTTCGAAAGTTTCCCACAGCCGATCACCGGATGCCAGATCCACCGCGCGAAGTGCGCCGGTGCGGCAGTCCGTTCCGTAGACGACTCCGTCTTCGACCAGTGGCGTGCTGTTGGAGCAGTAAACAGCATTGCGGGGGTTGCCTGTCCAGACAGTTTCGGCGGCCGGTTTGGCGGCATCCAGCCGAATAACCTTCGCCGCGTCACCGATTCCGCTGACGTAAAGAAAATCGCCGTCGCGCTGCGGTGCCGTGACGGACATCGCGTAGCCCGGTTTCAGCGGAATCGTCCAGTATTCTTTGCCGGTTTCGAGGTTCAGCGAGTTCACCTTTTCCGGATCCCACACAAGCAACTGACGCGCGCCGCCAGCTTCGATGATCTTCGGTGGACAGTAGCCGGATTCAGACGCCGACACTGCTTTCCATAACTCATTCCCTGTCCGCTTGTCGAACGCGACGACGACGCTGCCTTCTCCGCCGACAAGGCAGATCAGCTTGTCGCCATCGATCAGTGGATGACCCGAATAGCCCCAGTGCGGCGTTTGCGTCTGATACGCTTCGTTCAGATTCTTTGACCAAACGACGTCGCCGTTCCGGACATTCAGACACAGCAGGTCACCTTCCGCGCCAAGTGTATAGACGTGATCGCCGTCGACGGCCGGTGTCGTCCGGGGTCCGCAACCGTACGACACTGCGTAGGGACGTTCATACTCGTGAATCCACAGTTCCTTACCGGCGTCTGCATCCAAACAGATCACTCGTTCGGACCCTTCCAGCATGTCGCGCGATCCGGGATTGTTGGCGACATTTCCACCGCGGCGAACGTAGTCCGTCACGAAGACCCGACCGTCTGCGACGGCAGGGCCTGCATAGCCGCCGGAGATCGGCGTACGCCATTTGACGGGCAACCCGTCACTCGGAAAATCCTCGACAATGCCGTCTTCGTACCAGACGCCGTCGCGAGTCGGTCCCATCCACTGCGGCCAGTCGTCCGCCGTCGCGAAATCCCCCACCACGAAGGTTGTCATCACAGCGAAAACCAGGCATGTGCGCATCATCAGCAGTCTCCTGTCCGGCATGTTTGAGTCGGTTCAACGCAGTCGGTGAGGCGAATCGGCAGGCCCGCCCGGAGACGCCGATTGTTTGCGAAACCTTACGAGTTCGCTCAGTGATTTGGACTGCGTTCTCGACATAGGCTGGCAAGCACATGGGATTCCTGTCAAGCAACGGGAGGCACGGGCGAACTGCTGCTGGACGCGGACTTCTCGTGCGATTCATGCGTATTGCCGCAGGAATTCGGCCGCCAACAATAGCGGTGAGCTGCCAAAATGCGGGCAGTTCGACGGGCTTTCGATTCCGCCGCTGCGCATTTACAGGATCGGAGGCTCGTCGCCTGGAGTCGCTCGTCTGCGACCATGAACAACCCGAGCGAGCCGCGTGGGACTTCGTTCCGTTCATTTCGCGACGACGCCGTCGTAGAATGCCGCACCGCGAAGACCGTCGGCTGAAAGATCACATGGAATGACGCTTCATCAACGCCATCGGACCGGGCAGCCTGCGTCGTGTCGGCTGGCGATCTGCCTGCTCACGGGAATCCTCTGTATGGCAATCTCGTCTGGTAACCCGCCGCGGGCTGACGAATCGCCGGAGAATCGGCTGCCGGGAGAAAACACGTCCGTGCCCGCAACCCCGCTTTCGTCGAAGACACTTGGCGGGCGACAGTTCTGGGCAGACGTGCGGTTTCTGCAAGGCTGGCGGATTCAGAAGAATGTCGTCACCGGGCACTTCCGGTTGCTTGATGCGAATGACAGGCGCCATGCCAGCGGAACGCTCGACGAGTGCAACCAGAAGCTCGACGAGCTTGCCCGCGAACTCAGCCTGCAGCCCGCAGCCGGAAAGGTCGTCGTCCTGATTCACGGACTGATTCGTTCGTCCAAATCGTTCCACGGCATGGCGGCGGCACTGACCGCGGAAGGCTACACGGTTGTCAGGTTCGACTACCCCAGCACCCGGGTTTCAATTGAGCAGTCCGCGGCTTACCTGCACAGCGTGCTTGAATCACTGGGCGAGGACGTCACGACCATCGATGTGGTCGCTCACAGCATGGGCGGCATCGTGCTGCGAAGTTTTCTGCAGCACCACGAAGAACCTCGCCTGCACCGCGCTGTCATGCTCGGAGTGCCGAACCGCGGAGCCGAAATCGCCGACCGTTTCCGCACGAACTCTCTGTTCAGGGCTGTCTACGGACCGGCAGGAACCCAGCTTGCCAGCGGAGCAGATGGAATTGTGAATCAGCTACCGACACCGCAGTTCGAGTTCGGGATTATCGCTGGCGGCCGAGGGACGTCGAAGGGCTACAACCCGCTCCTTCCCGGGGACAACGACACAACCGTGACTGTGACAAGCACGCGCCTTCCCGGTGCGGCCGACTTTCTGCTGGTTCCGGTTTTGCACTCGTTTCTGATGGCGGTGGACGAACCAGTTCGGGCAACCCTTCATTTCCTGGAGCACGGTCGATTCCGACCGGACGTCCCGGCCGCGCCGATCAACGCCGAACAGACGAATTAGAGCCGGACGCGTTTGGCCCGGATCATTCATTTGCCTTGTATGACGAAAAAAGGGGCAGAGTCACCAGGCATGGCAACTCAACCCCTTGTGTAGATCACAGCTTACGCCGCCGGAAGGGCGTTTCCGTGGTGAACCGGCGATGCCTATCGCATGGCCAGTTCCAATGGTGCTCGCAACTGCAGAATTGCCTCGCTGATGTCGCGAGCCAGATAGGCGATGTGAGCACGATCGGCGGTGTTGCAGCGACCAAGATACTGATAGACCTGTCGCCAGTCGTCGTAAAGTGCTGCCACTTCACGTTCCAGTTCTGTGGCGGCCGGTCGGGCCTGCAGCAGGCGATGCACTCGCTGAGACCGCTGCACAAATCGCGCGGACGCCTGCATGGCCTGGTCTCGGTAGGTCTCGCGACTGTTTCCCAGCCATGTGCGAACGTCGAAATTCAGGTGATCGGCCAGGTTTTCCAGATTTGCCGCCACCGGCAGCATTGAGCGAGTGTCGACCGATCCCGAACCGGTACTGCCCGACAGATTCAGGTCATTGCGAAGCGCAATGATGCCGTCTTCAATCTCCTTCAGCACGACTCGACCTGCCTGACTGCGCAGGCCGGCGAAACTGCGGATGAACTCGTTACCGTACTCTTCGACGTACGAGTAGCTTTCCAGAATGACCTGATCGCTTTCATTGCGATTCAGATTGTCCCGAAGATTCTGCACGACACCATAGAAAGTGTCTGCGGTTTCCAGGATGGACGCCACGTCCTTAAAGGTCAGCAGCAGCTTGAGCGGCGTGCGGTTGAAGAATTCGTCGACATCACGAGTCAGACCGTCAGCGACCTGCTTCAGGCGTTCGCGGTTGGATGTTTTTTCCAGCCACATCAGATTGTGCAGCGTGTCATCGGCGTTGATGATGTTGCCAACTGCTCGTTCAATGTAACGGTTATCCAGCGGCCGCAGCCTTGTTGCGAGGCGCGTCCACATCTGGCCGTAGCGGTTGTATTCGGTCACGATCCCATCGTATGCAACCTGATCGAGCACCATGCCCTGAATGCGTGCGACCTGCTGCTCCAGCTTTCGAGCGTCGAAGACCATATCCAGAGTCTGCTGGCTGCCAGACGGATCCAACTCAAGCTCTTCGATCAGGTTCCTCAAAGAACCTCGCAGGGCCGATAGTTCCATCAGAATCTGGCGCCGATCCAGTTGAGGATCCATCTTGAACATCTTCTCGATCTGACGACCCAGACCGTCCAGTCGCGTGACGCTTTCCAGAGTTGTGCGGCTGACTCGCGGCGACTGCGTCAACTGGTGTGACAGCAGGCGCCAGTCGCTGTCGAGCTGCTGGAACTGCGGCAGGCTGCGATCGAGCGGAATTTTTGCCTGAACGTCCTGAGCCAGCCGTGCTGCCCGGGATCGCAGCGTCACCAGATCGCTCAGCAGCGGCCGCAGTTCCGGATAACGGCGATAGTCCGCATCCAGCAGCCGGTAAAGTCGCTCGGCTTCGGCGACAGATTCACTGAGCAGGTTCTCAAGAGCCCGTGTATCGACTCGTGAAAGATCGACCTGTGGCGCGGCAAGCAGGCTTCCCGCATCCGAACGGAAGTCGACGCCCTGCGGTCCGCGAACGCCGTCGTTGAGCATCCGGTTCAGATCGTTCAGATCCGATTCCCGGGCGCTGATGCGGCTGGCTGGCTGTGCCAGCACCGTCGCCTGCATCAGCAAAGTTCCTGACATGGTGACTGTCAGCATGGCCGTCAGCACTGAACGGCACCAGCCGTTCTGAAATTCGCGCAGCATTGTTGGTTTCCTTTCCTGTAGCACTGACTGTATCCGTCATCGGGAGACAGCCACTCCCTGTAAACAGCACCTCCGCCCACGCACTGCGGAACGGAACCCCGCAGAGCCACACAACATGTGCGGGACTTGCCCCGGAAGTTTAGGAAAAAACACGCATTCAGAGGAACACGAGTTTTTCGGCAATCCGAAACCCGCGCACTGCGGTGAATTCCGCCGGTCGGGCCGGCCGAATGTCAGCTTAGGGCAGCGCTGGCGTGTCACAAATTTGGTGATGACTGCCGTATTTTCGGAGACCATGGATGACAGAGTTGTTCCCTGCGATTTGCACCCAAGGGCAACGCTGTGCAGTGTTTTGAGCGGCGTAGCCGTGATAGCACACAGCTGCGGCTGATAGTTCGCAGAGCGATTGGCCGAAGACCGTTTGAGCCGCGAAGCGGCGACAGCAGAGCGACTTTGCTGCCGCCGCTTCGCGGCTCAGGAAAGTGGTGGCGACCGGTTACTGCGGGCTGACACCCGCAGCTATGTGCTGACGCAGCTTCGCTGCTCACAGGCCGTTCAGCCATTCGCTCTCAGAAATCCGGGAACAAGAACTTGCGCAAGCGGAATTTCCAGTCAATACCAAATTTTTGACACCCCAAGGCAGCGCCGCGACGTCTGCAGGCAGTCCGCTTGCCAGCAGCAACCGCGATTAATCGCCGCAGTCGGTGGCTCACGCTTCCTCACGAAGCTCCAGCTTCCAGACCAGTTCGCGATCCAGAGCCGCAGCGATCGCGTGCAGTTTTGTGAACAGCATCGGCCGCGTTTGTCGTTCGAACTGCAGAATGGACTGGGGAGCGATACCGGAAGCGCGTGCGACTTCGGCGATGAACATTCCTCTCTCTTCCCGTCGAATTCTCATGGCTTCGGCCAGCCTGGCCAAAGTCACTTCGGCCGCAGACAATCGCCGGCGGCGCCCGCTGCGGCGGGCAGTCACGGCTGGTTTTGCGTTGCGGCCCCCAATTTTCGGGGGCGACGAGCCCGCGCCCACCGCCTTTTCCACGCGTTTTTTCCCAGGCCCCATGGTCGTTGCTCCGACTTGGCGAGCGGTTCGGACTGCACGGGCTACCGGCCGGAATTCGGCGCAGAATCGCTGCCGGTGACTGTCGTCACGACCGTTGATCGACATCCGACCGAAAACCCCGCCTTACTTTTGCCGAAAATTTTTCTTGAGTAGAGTGTGGGCGGGAATTCATGAAGGCTTTGCCCTGTCGACTCAACCTTTTCCGGAGCATGCACGATGGCAACACCAACACTCCTGTCGCGCCGCCGAATGCTGGCGGCATCCGTTGCGGGGCTCGCGGCGGCCGGCTCGGCGACAAATTGCTCGCTCGCCGCACCGGCTTCCTCGACGCCGGAAGCAGATCCCGGGGCCGGCTGGATCGATGCTCACTCACATATCTGGACGCCTGACACCAGCACGTTCGCTCTGCAGCCTGGAATCACCGCCGACGATCTGCTGCCTCGTCGTTTCACCGATGGCGAACTGATGGCCATCGCCGGACCGGAAGGAGTCGACCGGGTCGTACTGATTCAGCACACCATCTTTCACGGATTCGACAACTCGTACCTGATCGACGCGTGGCAACGCCACCCGAAGCGTTTTCGCATTGTGGGCATGGTCGATGACCTGCGCCCCAACTGCGGTCGTGCGATGAAGCAATTGCTGACGCAGGGAGTCACCGGGTTCCGCATCGCCCCTCGCAAAGGCATCACGGACTGGCTGCAGACCGACGGAATGACGGAAATGTGGACGACCGCCGCAGAAACCGGGCAGGCAATGTGCTGCCTGATCAATCCGCACGACCTTCCGGCCGTCGACGCCGCCTGTCACCGCCACCCGCAGACTCCCGTCGTTATTGACCACTTTGCCCGAGTGGGAATTGACGGCAACGTTCCTGACCGCGATGTGGCTGCACTCTGTGCAATGGCGCAGCACCCGCACGTCTGCGTCAAGGTGTCAGCCTACTACGCTCTGGGAGCCAAACGACCGCCATATCACGATCTGATACCGATGATCCGGCGCGTGTTCGAAGCGTTCGGCCCGGATCGGCTGATGTGGGCCAGCGACTGTCCGTATCAACTGGACGGCAAAAACACGTATGCAGCGTCCATCGGACTGATCCGTGATACGGTCGACTTTCTCACGGACGAAGACCGCCGGAAGCTGCTGCAGTCAACTGCGGAGCGAGTATTCTTCTTCGCATGAGCAGGACGGACGGCTGAGGCTGCTCAGGCAATCGCGCACATCACACAACTGCGCGAATTACAAAAAAACAGACGGACGGCCCCAGCAGACACCCAAGGCCCGTATAGAACGTCGCCGTCATTGCTCCGCAGGGAACCAGCTTCGGATCGGTCGCCGCAAGTCCTCCTGCGACACCGCTGGTCGTTCCCATCAGCCCGCCGAAAATTAATGCCGAGCGGGGATTGTTCAGGCCGATCCGTTTCGCGACGAACGGAGTCGTCGTCATCACCAGAATCGACTTGATGAGGCCTACGGCAATGCTCA
>CAZHET010000087.1:0-16690 GCA_964531585.1 uncultured Planctomycetaceae bacterium
ACTTTGAAGCGTGAAATCACCGACGTGTGTTCCGCGTCAGCGGTCGTGTAGTAAACGAAGAACTCACCGTTCTGCTTGTAGTTCGGGTGAAACGCAAAGCCCAGCAGACCTTCTTCGTTCTGGTTGTCCTTGTAGACGACTCGCTTGTCGATATCGAGAAACACGTCGGCCTCTTCGACGTCCTGATCGTTGGGAATGACCTTAATGATGCCTTCCTGTTCGGCGATGAACAGGCGATTTGACCCGTCGTTCGCATGAGTCACGACGATGGGCCGGTCAAAGATCAGATTCTCGAACGCCCGTTCGGTGCTGACGTTTAACGCGGTCTCTTTGACGTCGGCGAATTCGCTGCCGGAGCAGGCAGTTCCTGACAGCAACAGTGTGATTGCAGCAAGTTTCTTCACAGTGATCTCCATGACGGGGATGTTCAGTTCCGCACAGGATGTTCGTGCGTACGTCTGGCGCGGACGAAGTGAGCAGAGAAAGTTCCCGTCACAGACAATTTCGGGAACGCCCGCGCAGAGTAGTGGCCGCCGGAAGTGAAATCAAACCGTCGAATGGGGATGCGGCCACCGGCACCGGGGTCATGGAAGGCGAAAACGCAGTGAGCGCATCAGCCGTGGTGACTGGGAAGTTCGAACCGGTCCGCAAAACACTACAGGGGCCGCTGCGGTCTCCGCCACGGATCAGAGTCATCAAGCCAGGGGTTCATTCTAGCGGCCCGTCTGTCTTAGGGCGGCCGCGGGCGTTCATGTTCCCTTCATCAGGCGGTTTGGAAGATCCAACCGTCAAGCCGCGCCACCGCGGACACGGGGAACTCAGCGTGCTTCATGGGTGCCGTCTACGAAGAATTCGAACGCGAACTGGCAAAGCTGCGAAACCGGTGGAAGGACGATTTCCGCTCAGCGTTCTTCACACCTGAAGTGCGGAGATTCGTCAGCAAGATGTGCGCCGGATATCAGGGAACGCTGCACCGCCTGCCCGAACTCTACGCAAAGATTGAGTGCCCAACGCTGGTGCTATGGGCTGAACACGACAAACATTTTCCGCTTGTTCAGGCAGAACGACTGCACAAAACAATTGCTCAGTCTCATCTGCAGATCATTCCGAACGGAACTCACTGGATGGCTGTCTGCCGTGCGGAGGAACTTGCCCGGCACATTTTGAACATCAAACAGGACCATCGTCCCGAGTGCTCACCGACGGGGCAATGATGTCCTGACAGTCTCAGACACAGCGTCGTGACGAAGTTCGCACGGTGCAGGAGCCGACGGCACACACGTGCCAAACGAACCAGCGCGACCTCAGCAGACCTTGCTTACGCCGCCAGGCTCTGCGCCGCAGGGGCCTTTGGCGAGGATTCCTTCAGGCGTTTGCGACGAGCACCGACGGCGAGGAACGCCGGCAGCAGCACGAGGTCGCCGACGAGTGCGGCGATCAGCAGGCAGAACATCAGGAGGCCGAACCGCATCGTCGGGCGAAACGGCGACAGGCCAAGCGCCAGCAGGCCCGTGCCCGAGATGATGGCCGACGAAATAATTGGCATCCCCGTCTGCAGGACCGCCTGTCGAACAGCTCGGTAACGGCAGCCGTGACTGCAGATCGTGTCGCGATAGCTGAACAAAAAGTGGAATGTGCCGTCGACCGCAAGGCCCAGAGCAATGCTGGCTGTCATCATGATTCCGATGTCGATCGGGTAGTCACACCAGCCCAGAATGCCGAAGACCAGCAGAATCGGCGTGAGGTTCGGAATCATCGCCACCAGCCCTGCGCTGATTGACCGCAGTGCCAGAATCATCACCAGCGTGATCAGCAGAAACGCCGAGGAGAAGCTTTTCCAGAAGCCGTCGAAGATGTCGCCCTGAGCGTGTTCCAGCAGCGGCCCGATGCCGGTAAAGGTCACGGGGAAACCGTCGCAGCGATGCTGCAGACTGTCGACCGTTCCCCGCAGAATTTTGGGAGCGTCGTCGTGCAGGCGGATTGAGACGCGCCACAACCGGCTGCCGTCGGCAACCAGACTGCCAACGCCTCCGCTCCCGGAAGAGGCGACCAGCAGGCGTGCCGGTGAAAACGTCTGTTCGCTGATTTCCGCGGGAAAGAAATCTGCCAGCGACAGTGTGTGGCAGACATTCGCATCGCCGCGAAGTACTTCTTCCAGCCGTCGCACTTCACGCAGGCGTTCGACGAATGACGATTCTGTTCCGCCGAAATCGACAACGGCTTCAATCGATGTCGGGCTGGTCAGTGCTTCCTTGACCAGCAGCGTATCTTTCAGCACCGGGTCCTGGCTGGGAAGAAACTCCAGCGGATCGATCAGTGACTTGAGATTGAAGATTCCCAGAGACGCAGCGAACGTGACCAGCAGCCCTGGCACAAGGACACGCCAGGGGCGGTTGACAACATGCATCGCAACGCGTTCCATGCGTGTCTGCAGTCCCTGCCGCGCAGGCGGATCGTAGCCCACGGCGACCAGAACGGCCGGCGTGACGAAGACACCCACGATGAACGAATAGCAGGTGCCAATGGCTGCTGCGATTCCGAACAGGGGGATGGGGCCGACGTCCGAAACTGCCAGGCTCAGCAGTCCGATAACGGTGGTCAGTGTGGCAAACAGACTGGGGCGCAGCACGCCTTTCAGGGCCAGGCCGATGCCGCCGGGGCGATGCATATCGTGTCGGTAGTGCCCGATATAGTGAATCGCCGCGGCGGTGGTGAAGACCATGACCATCACCGGCAGCGACCCCATGATGAAGTTCATCTGCCAGCCGCAGACCCAGATGGTGGCCAGGGTCAGTTCGATGGTGAACACATTCGCCAGCATGAGCGCGCCAGACGTCTTCCAGCAGCCGATGTTCAGATGCAGCAGCAAAAAGCAGATCAGCAGGGTCAGCGCGAACAGATTCGTGCTGTTTTCCCGACTGCCCAGCGTATCAAGCCGGGTGGCCACGACAGGTCCGCCGGCAAGGACAGCGCTGTCCAGCTGGCAGTACCTGATCTGGTCACGAATGGCGTGAACCGACGCGGATCGCTGAGCGACGCCGTCACGATTCAGAATCACCAGCAGCGTTTCCAGACTGTCGCCGGGTGTGGCCAGCAGATGCAGAAGCCGTTCTGCGGCGATGTCTGATTCGACATCGTTGGCGAACATCATTTCCAGTATCTGCTGCCTCGTCCAGCACGTCCTGACGCCGTCCAGACTGGCAACACGTCCGGCCAGTGAGGCGATGCGTTGCGGCTGCGGAAATGGTTCTTCAAAGGCAATCAGTATCGTTTCGTCGGCACCGAACGTGCGACAGAAACTGTCATAGTCGGTTCGGACCTGACTATTGCGAGGCAGCCAGGTTTCGATGTTGTTGTTCGACTTGACCTGCTCACCAAGCAGTGTCAGGACCGGCAGCGCGACCATGCACAGAATCAGCAGTGTCAGCGAATGGCGCTTGTAGAAGCCGGAAACCATACATTCGGGCCGCGAGAAAACCGGTGACGAGAGTTCTTCAAGGCTATCGAAAGAATTCCGGGCCGGGCGTGATGCTGATCACTGCATCGGCAGAGAGTGCCGGATGTTTGCGGGTTGTTCACCGTCGCTGCCGACAGATCCCGCGCGTCAGCGATTCGCGGGAGAAACCACCTGGATTTCCTGACCCGAACGATGCCGAGCGACACCGTGTTCGGCTTGAACGGGATAAAGCGACGTCAGCCACATCGCAATAGGGCGAGCGGCAGAAAAGGATCTACCTGAGCCGAACGCGCTAGCGTCGGGTCATTGCGGATCGGCGCTGGACGCCATCACCCGCGGCTAGCGCCGACGGCTCTCACATGCGAATCGTGGCCGGTAAATCCTCAACTGCCACACCGCAATAAAGGGCGATCGCAACTCCTGGTTCGCGGACCGACTACTTGTCAGACGAGGGAAGAAAGCGGCCGCCGCTCATGAACATGCCGTTGTCACAGGGCGTACACCACTCAATCTGAACGTCGTATTGAAACTCGCGGGTTTCACTGGCCATCCGGATCGTGGCGTTTCCGGGAGCAACCGAGCCGCGGTGCAGCAGACCGATTCCGGTACGACTGATTTCCCGCGTCATCGCCGATACCGTGTTGCCGCGGGGCGTCCTGATTTCTGCAGGAACGGACAGTTCCAGACGTTCGTTCGCCCGCATATTCGCCACATCCGGCTTACCGATACTTTCCAGTACCTGGCGCAGATCGTCCATCGTTGGTCGGCTGAAGGGATCCTGCATCACTGACTCCGAGTGCTCACGCCGCGCTGTGCATTGTGACTGACAGCGCGGACATCGCGGCCCATGAAACTGGTTCGATGCTGAGACTCTAGTCCCCGTTTCGCGTTGCTGAAGTGCAACCTGTCCGGAAGCATCCGGCGTCGAGAACGCTGCCGTTCCGGTTGCGGGGATTGTACCGGTCATGCAGGCGACGGAACCGCGCGGCGGGCGACTACCGCGGGCCTTTGCGAATGCGCCGCTCCGGGAAAAACAAGAGAGCGATGACGGCCAGAATGCCCACCAGCAGAAACCATGTGCGCCCGCTGAATTTCCTCAGTAGAGAAATCCCGCCCGTTGCCCCCGACGGCTGCGAATCTGCATTCGCATTGCCTGCCGGACCCGACACAGCCACCGCGGCCGTGCCGTCGAAGAACGGCTCATCGTCGAAATCCGGGCCGAGATTGCGCGAGGTCGAAATCCGTGTGACTGCGCTGCCTTTCGTCTTCAAACCGGGAATCACCAGAGGCGCAGATGCAATCGGTTCGGCCGCTTCGACATCCGATCCGAATGCCGCGAATTCTCTGCTCGCACGACCGGCAGGCACCACGTTCGGAACCGGGACACCACGATCAGCCACAGTGGTGCGATCAACGGCGAATTCATCCGGCCAGGCCGGCTGTCGACCGGCATCGACGAAGCCGGTTGGGGATTCGTCCGTGGACGGATGCTGCCATTCGAAAGCGTCGACGTCGGCGGGTTCCCACGCGTCGCCCGACCTGTTGACGGATTCGCCAGTGAAGCCATGTCGAGCGGCAGCGGCAGCAAACAGATCACGTCCCGTCGCGCGAACCAGCGGCGCTGGCGATCGCTGCAGCGGTTCAGCCACCAGCTCATCGAATTCCATGTCGGCGACCGCGTCTTCGTCGTCCGCAGCCAGCAGTGCGAATGCCGCACGGTCGCGACTCCCGGAACCAGTCGCATCGAAACTGAAGTCCGAACTCCGGCGGTTCGAAGACGACGGCGTCGTCTGCTTCGATTCCGGCTGTGTATCAGCCAGCAGCGTGTCGAAGTCGAGCACGAATTCGGAATTGTTGTCGTCGGCCAAACCCGTACCCGAAGTCGCAAAGTCGTCAAACGCGGCAGCAACTTCCGCGCGAGCTTCCGCCGTTTTCTGCGAGGCGGATTTTTTGATTTGCTCACGTTGCTGTCTGGTGTCGCGGAGTTCATCACCGAACGCTGCAATCGCGTCATCGATCTGGCCCTGGTTGCCGTTCAGAGTCTTCCGGCGGTCGTCGTCAAACCGACGGTTTACGAATGCAGCAAACGATTCCGCATCGCCATCCTTGTCGGATTCCGATGCAACGGAACGGATGGCCGGGTCCGTGTTCTTCGTTCCGATTGACTTCGCATGCGGTGCCTTTGAGTCGGCTGCCCGGGAACCGGAGTCGCCCGACCTGAACTCAGCGAAGGCCTCGGCGAGAGCTTCTTCGGTCCCTGCCGGCAGTTCCGACGATCGCGACGCTGCAGATTTGTCGGTGCCAGTGGCCGGTGCCTGTTTGGGCGTTACCTGAGCGGTGACCGTTCGTTCTGGCTGCACGTCTGGCGCAGGATCAGCGACGTCCAGAAACGGGTCCGCTTCCATTTTTGACTTGTCCGATCGCCCCAGCAAAGCCCCCAGTCCGAGTGGTCCGCGGGAAGACTCTGTGGCTTCGGCGGCATCGCCTTCCGCTTCATCCCTCTCGCGGGAAACGAACAGGCCTCTGGCAGTCTTGAACGGGCCGCCGGCAGCATCTCCCGCCGCGTCGTTCGCCGCAACCTGAGACTCGTCAGCGGCTGGCTGGTCCAGGTCGTCAAGTGACACGAATCGATTGTTGCCGGGAAACAGGTCACGCAGACGGCTTCCGGAGCATCCGGACGCCACCAACATCAGCAGCAGACTTGAAAACAGTGCCAATCTGGTCGCCGACATGGTGTCGCACCTTCCGTAACTTTTCACAGACCTGGCTCCAACTGTGGAAAATCCGCCACCGTCCGTCGGCGGAGAGTTCGCTTTTCTTCTGATCGTCATTTCAGCGCCGTTCGGAAAAACCGTCATGGCCCGTGCAGTTGATTCCAGCGGCACTGACCCCCGATTCGGTCCGATCCGGCAGACTCTTCGCGTCACGAAAGACAGCCAGGCTTTGACGGCCACCGGTTCGGATGACTACGGTTCGGGCAGAATTCTGCGCACTTCGCCTCAAGTTTCACTGACCCCCCGTGACTGCCGCACGCGGCCACCGAGAGACGCCCTATGCGATACATGCTGCTCTGCTGCCTCGTCACGATGTTCATCGCGTCCCCGCTGTTCATCGCGCCCCCGCTGGCCGCCCAGACACCGCCTGCGCAGTCACCGGCTGAGCGCATGCACGCAATCTTTGACGCCGAATGGCAGCGAATGCTGCAGGAAAGCCCGACGTTTGCTTCGCAGCTGGGTGACCGCCGCTACAACGACAAATGGCCCGATGTCTCACTGACCGCCACCAGAATGTCGCAACAGAAAGCTCGCGACGCACTGGCCGCGCTGAAACGCATTGACCGCACGCAGCTCAACGACGCCGATCAGCTCAATTACCGGCTGTTCGAAGATCAGTACGAAACCAGCATCGCACTTCAGAAGCACAAGCTGCACCTGTTGCCGCTGAATCAACGCGGCGGAATCCAGGACGAAAGCACACTGGCTGATCTGCTGCAATTCGACACTGTCCGCGACTACGAAGACTGGATTGCGCGACTGAGGGCCTTCCCGATGTACATGAGCCAAACGATGGCTGTGATGAAGCAGGGAATGCACGAAGGCATGCTGCATCCGAAAATCGTGATGCAGCGAATCCCCGATCAGATTCGCAGGCAGCTCGTCGATGACCCGAAAAACAGCTTCTACTACAAGCCGTTCACATCCTTCGACATTGAGATTTCTGACACCGAAAAGACTCGCCTGCAGAACGAAGCCGCCTCCGCCATCGAAGAGTGCATTCTGCCGCCGTACCGTGAGTTCCTGCGGTTCTTCGCAGAGGAATACCTGCCGGCGTCCTTCGACGACATCGGTTGCTGGCAGCGTCCCGACGGTCTGGAAATGTACGCCGCGCTCGCCCGGCAGTTCACGACGACCGATCTGACACCGGCGGAGATTCATCAGATTGGCCTGGACGAAGTCGCTCGCATCCGCGGGGAAATGGAAACCATCAGGCAGCAGGTCAGGTTTGAAGGTTCGTTTCAGGAGTTCCTGACGTTTCTGCGAACGGACAAACAGTTCTACTACGACAACGCCAACGATCTGCTGGAAGCCTACCGCGAATGCTGCCGCCGCATTGATCCGCAACTGCCAAACCTGTTTGCGAAGCTGCCGAAGATCCCGTACGAAATCGTGCCGATCCCCGCGCAGATGGCACCGGACACAACAACCGCTTACTACCAGCCTCCGGCCGCGGACGGCAGCCGTCCGGGAGGTTACTACGTGAATCTGTACAAGCCCGAAGTGCGTCCGAAGTACGAGATCGAAGCACTGTCGCTGCACGAATCTGTCCCCGGACATCACTTTCAAATCGCACTGGCGATGGAACTCGACGACATCCCGGAATTCCGCCGCTACGAAGGCTACACAGCGTTCATCGAAGGCTGGGGTCTGTACAGCGAAAAGCTTGGTGAGGAAATCGGTCTGTATCAGGACCCGTACTCAAAGTTCGGCCAGTTGACGTATGAAATGTGGCGAGCTGTCCGTCTGGTTGTAGACACCGGGATGCACACGATGAAGTGGTCTCGCCAGGACGCGATCGACTTCTTCGCGGCCAACACGGCGAAGACGCTGCTGGACATCGAAAACGAAGTCGACCGCTACATCGCCTGGCCCGGACAGGCGCTGGCGTACAAGATCGGCGAACTGAAAATCCGCGAACTGCGAGCCCGCGCAGAAGAACAGCTCGGCGACGGTTTCGACGTGAAAGAATTCCACGACGTCATTCTGCGAAACGGAGCCGTTCCTCTGAACGTGCTGGAAGAAAAAGTCGATGCGTGGCTTTTCGCGACGGACTGAGCGGCTCGCAGTTCGCCGCGCGTTACTTGGTGTTCCCAATTGTGGCCGGCTGCCTATTCACCCATTCGCAGTCGTGGCAGATTGCCACTGCGATTATGGAGACTCGGGTGTTCGGTTCGCCATGGAAACTATGAGGTGGGACCACCTCTCCGGGCATTCCTCGGCACGCCACCCGCTCGGCAGTTGCTCGTTGCGCGAGGGCGTCGTCAGCTGGTCAGGACACGCTGGCAGTGTCAGATCCTATGCTGGATTGTCTGGTCAGTGCGCGTAGCCTTCACGTAAGATTTCGTGTAAGATTCGTGGCTGCCGCTACGCAAACCCGTTGAACAGGCTGGTGCTTCCATCCACACCTCTGCTTCGGCGAGTGGCACATGATAGTGTCCCTGCCGCTGCAGACAGCATCGGTAAGTTCTCATGTGTCGCCCGACTTGCTAACTGCTTTTTTAGACGCCAGCCGCCCGGCCATGAGAACAGAGCCCGCTCTCAGACTTGAACGATCACCGCTCCAGTTTGTGCTGGTTCAGGTGCGTTTTTCCCCGGTCACACTGATGCGAGACTACGTCCCACCGCTTCAGGAAAAACTGCGGAAGTCGGGTTTCCCCGGATTCAGCAAGGAGACGATGCAGCACGTCTCCTTTGGCCCTGAGCCGAAGGCGGAAACCAGCAAGCGATGGTGCTTTGTCAGTCGTGACAAGCGCGAAGGCGTCGTGCTGGCCGAAGATTTCATCGTCTACGAGACGACAAGGTACGACATTTACGAGACGTTCACGGAACGCTTCAGGAATGTGCTGGCAGAGTTGAATGCGGTGGCCGAAATTGGCTTTGCTTCCCAGATCGGGTTACGTTACGTCGACGTGATCCACTCGCTCGACGGCCATCCACCGGACTGGTTCGTCCGCGAACAATTCCACGGCCTGAAGGCTGATGAGATCGGCGAACCACTAACCAATCAGTTTCTGTCTGTTGTCCGTACGGCGGACGGAATCCTGAAGCTCAAGACGCTCGACGGACACGGCCCCGGCTTCATGCCTCCGGATCTTGAAGCCGCTCGCTTGAAGTTTGACCTTGAACTCACAGAACAGGACTCGTTCCGTATTCTGGACTTTGATCACATCTGGACCGGCGAGATTGACTTCGTTCCCGAAGACATCGTCGCAAGAATGTGGGCCCTTCACGGTTCAATTGAGAAGTCCTTCAAGGCGACGGTGACGGGTGACGCATTGGCCGTCTGGGAATCAAAGGAGAAAGGGTGATGGCTGAGATCGACCATACGGAGTCTCCGAGTCGGTTCAAGTTGGGTGTGCTGGCGGCGACCATGATCCCACCATCTTCTGCGCCCGGAATGCTGAACCAGTACGATTTCGTGACCGAACGGATGGTTGAATCTCAGCCGACAGGCTGTGACCACGCACTCGAGTACTGGCGTGGGTTCACTCCGGTCATGTCTTACAACAATTCTGCTGTGCCGGCAGCTTTGTGCGGTTCCGGCGGCGACAGTGTGCTCACCACGCTGATTATGAATCAAGAAAACGACTCGGCGCGTAACGACGACATCGTTGTTCCCCTGTCGCACGGCGAAACAATCGCCGGAATTCGCAGTGCTTTGTCACTGCAGCTCAAAGAGCTGGCCGGGATACTTCGGGTGCAGCGGCCGACGATCTACTCCTGGATTAAGGGTGAAGCCGAACCGTCCGCAGGTAATCGGAAGCGGCTGCAGCAGGTTTACCGCATCGCTACACAGTGGACGCGCCGCAGCAAGCTGCCGGCAGAGCGAGTTGTCCGCGCGGCGGGGACCGATGGCCACTCAGTGCTGGAACTACTCAAAGCGGATGACATTGATGAAGCTGGCATTGTCAGGCGGTTCAAGGCAATGGCTGCACTACGGATGTCGCTGAAGAAAGAGGCCGACGAACAGCGACCGACAGCAGCGGCCATCGCCCGCCGTCACGGACTGACTCCAAACGACATCAGTGACCAGCAGTATCTGATTGACGCCGAAACCGGAAAACGCTCCCTCAACGACTGAGTTCGTGATGAGGAATGATGAGTCTGACGGAATGCGTATCGAAGAGCACGGATGGCGGCAGGGCGCGATTCTGCCGTCGTCGCTGGTGCGGACGCTCGTTGCCGAACACCAGATTCCTGGAGTGACTGTTCCGCGTGCTGATTCGCGCCCCGGCTGGTTCGGACGTATTCAGGCTGCCCTGAAGCTTGCATCAACGCGCCGTCGCAACGCACAGACGATCAATGCGGACACGGAGCGCTGGATGGTCATCACACAGGATTGTGATCTGGTCCAGCCGGATCTGGACAAGGAACCATACGTCGAACTCATTCGCATCCGACCCGCGGAAGGCAATCCTCTGCCGCCTCCGTGGGGACAGAGTCCGCGTGAAATTCAGTTCGGCGATCCACACGGCGGTAAGAACGCGCCTCGTTTTGTGTGTTCAATTCATGACCGAGTGTTGCTCGATCGCCGTTACCTGACTGACCATCGGCCGGATGACAGTCGCGCGTTCGAGGCCGAGAATGTCAGACGCCTCTGCCGCTGGGTTTCGCGCCGGTACGTCCGGGCTGCATTTCCAAACGAGTTCAACAAACGGGTGAAGTCCGCTCTCGATGCGCTGACAGACCGCAGGACAGAACTCAACAGGAAGAGCGACCTGTTTACGGGGGTCTACGTTCGAGTGAGCGAGACTGAACTGGAGCCGGCCGAAGACTACGAAGTCCTCATCTGGGCGGCATTGAGGCCACACGACTTCGATGCCCCGGAGAAGAAAACTGCAGCACAGGAACTCCTGGACCTGATCGAGGCGCAACTCGGCAGTTGCCCCGGCATCGAAATCCTGGAGTGTGAACTCAAGAGCGAACAGGACATCACAATCGATCACCTCCACGAATGGAAACGCTGGGATTTCGACGTACTGTCGCTGCGTCCGAAGAAGAAAAATGATCCGTTGCCGCCGGTCGAAGAACTCGGACGTGAGGTGTAGGTGGTACAAGGAACAACGTCGGCGCGCCAGATTTGCGTTGCATCGACGGGGCGAGATAACCGGTGGTTCGATCGGGAATTCGCTTTGAACGGCATCTGTTCCCCACCAACCCTCAGTTGCGGACCGGATACCCGTCGGTACATTGTTATGAAGCCGATTCATTCAACGAGACCTTTCCGGAGTCCCGCGCTATGACACGCTTCGCAACAGTACTGCTCTGCATCTTCGCAGCTTCATCGCCCGTCACCGCTGCCGACCGGCTTCCGAACGTTGTCGTGATCTTTATGGACGACATGGCGTACGCCGACATCGGACCGTTTGGAGCCACCGCCTACGCGACTCCGAATCTCGATCGCATGGCCGAAGAAGGCCGCGTGTTTACGGATTTCTACGTCACACAGGCCGTGTGTTCGGCGTCGCGAGCCGGTTTGCTGACCGGCTGTTACAACGTGCGAGTCGGCATTCTGGGAGCACTCGGCCCGTCGGCGACTCACGGCATTCACGAAGACGAAGTCACCATCGCCGAGATCTGCAAACAAAAGGACTACGCCACTGCCTGTTACGGAAAATGGCACCTCGGACATCACAAAAAGTTCCTGCCGATGCAGCACGGCTTCGACGACTATTTCGGTCTCCCGTACAGCAACGACATGTGGCCGTTTCATCCGGAGGTGCTGCATCTGTCAATGGAAGAACGGCTCAAGCGCTGGCCGCATCTCCCGCTGATCGACGGCAACGAAATCGTCAATCCTCAAATGACGGGGATGGACCAGGAACAGCTTACGACGCAGTACACAGAACACGCCGTTCAGTTTATCGACGACAACCACGACAAACCGTTCTTCCTGTACGTGCCGCACAGCATGGTTCATGTGCCGCTTTACGTATCAGATAAGTTCAAAGGCAAAAGCGGTGCCGGCCTGTTCGGCGACGTGATGATGGAAGTCGACTGGTCCGTCGGTCAGATTCTGGACGCAATCCGCAAACATGTCCTGCAGAACGATACGCTGGTCGTCTTCACGTCGGACAACGGTCCGTGGCTCAGCTATGGCGATCACGCAGGCAGCGCGGGTCCGCTGCGGGAAGGCAAAGGCACCATGTTCGACGGTGGCTGTCGCGAAAGCTGCATCATGTGGTGGCCGGGAAGAATCCCCGCCGGAACCGAATGTCGCGTTCCCGCCATGACAATCGATATTCTGCCGACCGTCGCACATTTGATCGGGGCCGAACTGCCGGACCACACAATCGATGGAAAAAACATCTGGCCGCTGATGGCTGGTGATGATGGAGCCGCGTCGCCTCACGAGGCATACTACTTTTACTACGGCACGCAACTGCAGGCGATTCGCAGTGGCCGCTGGAAGCTGCATTTTCCTCACGAGTATCGAACGATGGCCGGGCGGCCTGGCGGAACGGGCGGCATTCCAACGGCGTACTCTCAGTCCAGCATCGGGCTTGAACTGTTCGACATGGAATCCGACATCGGCGAAACCACTGACGTCGCCGATCAGCATCCGGAAATCGTGGCGCGCCTGAGCAAGCTGGCTGACGGAATGCGCAAGGAACTGGGCGACACGAACCAGCCCGGAACCGGAATTCGGGCCGCGGGACGGTTGTGATCAGATGCCCCCAGGTTTTTTGCGGTCACGCGGGAATCGCAGCCACCGGTGGTCGGTCCTGCGAACCTTCAGGAATCGATCACTCCTTCCGGCTGAGGTCACGCATGATGGTATTCGTTCGCTGTGCCGTGCTTTGCTCTCTCGTCACGGCGCGGCTTGTCTGTGCTCAGCAGGCCGACGTAAAACCGTTCCGCATTCAGGTTGTCGACGACGCCACTGGCCGAGGTGTCCCGCTGGTCGAACTGAAAACGGTCAACGACATTCGCTACGTCACGGATTCCGCCGGAGTCATTGCGTTCCACGAACCTGGCCTGATGGACGAGACCGTGTTCTGTCACGTGGCGTCGCACGGCTACGAATTTCCGGCCGACGGTTTCGGCTACCACGGAACTCGCGTGAAAATTGTGCCAGGCGGTTCTGCAACATTGAAGATCAAACGACTCAACATCGCCGAGCGTCTGTACCGCGTCACCGGAGCCGGTATTTATCGCGACAGTGTCATGCTGGATGACGACGTGCCGCTGCAGCATCCGGTGCTCAACGCCGGAGTACTCGGTTCGGACAGTGTGATGACGGCCTTGTTCAAGGGGCGACTCTACTGGTTCTGGGGGGACACCAATCGAGCTTCGTATCCACTGGGTAACTTTCATGTGCCTGGAGCGGTTTCAGAACTGCCGGCAAACGGCGGACTGCCGGTTGCCGATGGAATCAACCTTGATTACTTCGTCGGCAACGACGGCTTCGCAAAGGAAACCTGCCGGATGCCGGGGGACGGTCCGACATGGATCGATGGCCTGGTCACGGTCGGCGATGGCAACCGACAAAGATTGTTCGCGAAGTACGTCAAGATCCGGCCGCCGCTGCAAATCTACGAACGCGGCATCGTCGAATTCAACGACGACACGAAACAGTTCGAACATCGCCTGACGCTGGACGGGAAACTTCCGCTTGTTCCGGAAGGTCACGCGTTCACGGCATCGAAATCGGGCAGGCCGAACGACCGGGACTACATCTATTTCGCCAATCCGTATCCGGTCGTTCGCGTCCCCGCAACGGCTGACGCGTTGCTGGATCCCGATCAATATGAAGCCTGGACCTACTTCGCGCCAGGTGAACACGGTAGTGATCCGAAACTGGATCGTGACAAAAGCGGTACTCTGCGACTCGACTGGAAACACGGAACTCGCGCAGTCGATCCGAAGGTGGAACAACGTCTGCTGACCAGCGGACTTCTGCAGCCGGAAGAGCGGTTCTTTCGCCTCACGGATGCGAACGGCGAGCGATCCGTGACGGCTCACCGCGGCTCGGTGGCGTTCAACGCACATCGCAAGCGCTGGGTCATGATCTTCACCGAATCATTCGGCGAACACTCCGCGCTGGGAGATGTCTGGTATGCAGAATCAGACGTGGTGACGGGTCCCTGGGAACGAGCCGCGCGAATCGTGACTCACGACAGGTACTCGTTCTACAATCCGAAGCATCACTCGATCTTCGATGAAGACGACGGTCGAGTGATCTACTTCGAAGGAACGTACACCCGAACATTTTCCGCAACCGACACGGCCACGCCGCGATACGATTACAACCAGGTGATGTACCGCCTGAACCTGGACGACCCACGGCTGGCGACCGCACAATAAGGCGTGCGGCAGGTGAGAATTTACCTGTACGACGGCCTTCCAGGGCCGTCGGTGCAGTCGTGACGACGGCCCTGGAAGGCCATCGTACGGGACGCCACGGGTAAGAACTCACCTGCCGCTCGCCTAATCTGCAAGAGGCTTGTTCCAGCGCGGAGTCCGCAGCGCGGGAGTCGCATCGGCCGGCACGCGAGCGACCGGCGGGCGGCGCGGCGAACTCACGACCGAAATGCCCCGTCCGCGCTGCCGCGGTATGGCTTCCTGCTCACCGCCCAGCCGATTTCCGGTCGCAGGCACATTGACTGACGATCCTGCCGGATGCCGACGAATCCGGCCAGAAACTCCATCGGTAACTCACGGATCGTCGCACCATCCGGGGACTGGTCCCGCCATTGAAACGGAACTCGTGACAGCCCCGAAGGCAGCGAAGATTCGGCAAGGCCGTCATATCGTTCTCCTGAAAGTCGCCGCACGGTTCTGTCCGGATGCAGCATGTCGCTCAGAGCAGCTTGATCGCTCAGCCACGGACTGCGGACCGTTTCCCGAGTTCGCCACCCGACGGTGATGTATGGAAACAGAACTGCGAACCAGCCAAGCGAAGTCCTTTGAGAACACGGCACTGTCGGCTGATGGATGCGGTAAATCGATCGCCAGAATGCACTGTCCACGTCACCCGCTGACGCTGCCGCGAACTGTTTCAGAATGTTCTGCAGCGGGGCAATCCACCAGTCCAGATTCAGATCGCGAAACCGGTCAACTCGTTCGGAAAGACGGCACCAGTCCCGAGCCGAACCTTCCAGTTCGATGTTTGGAATGCCGCAGATCACACGACCCAGCACGAAGCGAAAATACTTCTCAACGACATCCATCAGCACGATTTCCGCCGCCGCCTTTTCTGTGGCGCTCGTCGTTGAAAAATCGGGAACGAACCAGGCATGTTTTTCACCAATGTGCTCAGCGATTTGCTGCGAGAACATTTCGAGCGCGACGGGCCACGGGTTTTCCGGTGAGCCTGAATGAAACTGATCGGCATCCACCGTGATTTTCAGTTCGAGGCGGCCGGAATGACGGACGAATTGATGCCGCAGTTCCTCCGCATGCAGATGCACGTGCTGAGCGACTCCCTGACAGACCAGCAGCCAGAGTGTGTCGGGCGAAAATCGAACAGGCCGATGTTCCGCATACGCCCGATGCAAAGCCACCGCGACCGGATGATTTTCCACACCATTCAGCAACTGTCCGGCAAAGCATGAACACGCTTCGATTGTGGTTGGCGGGGCATCCCTGCGCGTTCCTTCCAAGGACCGGATCCGCGCCAGAACCGCGTCGCGATACCCGGTTTCCTCAGCAGCCTGCTGAGCGATCTCAACATCCGCCAGCGACAGAACAACAGATGGTGGTGCGAATGTGCTGAGCATGCAGTCTTCCCCTGAAGTCAGTCATCGTCGACGGCGATGGTCTCTGTGAGGATACCGTTTGGGGCAGTGCCCGTTTTGACAGACATGGTATCGTACAGCGCCGTGACACTGGCAATGCGTCATGTTCCGGAGAAAAATCGCTTCAAAAAGCGCAGCGGGTTGCAGCACGTCCAGCGCCCTGATGGCTGTGGCAAATGTGGTGGACAGGTCATTGTTGGACTGTCGGTGGGAGCTTTGATGATGGCCTGCTGCCAGAGCGCGATGGCACATTCGGGCGGGAGACCGTCAAGAAACACTTCCAGATATTCCGCTGCCTGCAGTTCCTGATAGTTGGTCCAGATTGTGCCGCCGATGGGGACGTGTTCCAGGTTTTCGTTTCCGGTCAGCACACTGACCATGAACCGCACGTCGTCGCCCGGTTTCAGCGACGGTTCGCCGCGAAAGGTGCGGACGACCTTCGCGTCGACTCGGGCCTGACCGGGAGTCTGAACATTGTCCTGGACGTTCTGAATCTGCACCTGAACATGAAATTCGGCGTCACGGCGAGCCTGTTCGTAACGATGAAGTGGCAGCAATCGATGTGCTCCTGGCAAAGGTTAGGACTCGTCCGCAAATAACCTGCCCATTTGCCAATGAGCCGGAGTGCGTTAGCACCCCGTTTTCTCGGGAACCGGACGCTAGCGCGTTCCGGCTCATCAGGGAACTTGATTGCGAACGAGTCCTTAGCGACCTGT
>CAZHET010000088.1:0-16662 GCA_964531585.1 uncultured Planctomycetaceae bacterium
CGCGATCTGACCTATTCGTTCGGGCTGGAAGATCTTCCCGAATCCGCTGCCGGCGGCCAGACAGAAGTCGCAGCGGATCTGGCTCAGGCGGGCGAGCAGTCGGACATCCGCTTCGGCCGCGAGAAGATCATGGCAGAGATTCGCGGGCACGTCGAAAAGCAGCTGCTCAAGGGGGAAGCTGACGAAAATTCCAGGGCCATTGATCGCGGCATCGAGCTGGTCGATATCGGAATCAGCAATATCGGATTCGTCCAATCCGTCCGCACAGCCGCTTTTGAACGTCTAAAAGCGTTCATGGATGCCATCGCCGCGCGCTACCAGAACGAAGGCGAACAGAGAAAGCAGGAGATCATCAATCAGACCAACGCCGAAGTCGAAAAGATCCTTGGCGAAGGCGAAGAACAAAGCAAGCGTCTTCGCGGCGAAGTGGAAGCGGAAATCATCGAATCGTACGCGACCGCGATTCGAGCCACCGGCGATTTCTACAACTTCCAGCGCACGCTGCAGGTCTACGAAAAAGCTCTGGGCAACGGCACGCGGCTGATTCTGACGACCGACAGCGATCTGCTGCGTATGCTCAAGGAAGTCGGTACCGCAGCCGCTCCCGGGCCGGAGTCGCCCGAACCTTCACAATCCGCGGCGTCGGAATAGCTGCCAGGGGTCCGGCTGAGTAAGGACGACGAGACTGCTGCCGTCGCGGAGATTCTGCGGGGCAGAGTTGCGTCGTATCACGGTGAGCCGAACGGTCCGCATGTTCACGGTTTCGTCCTTTACAATGGGCCGTCCATGCGGTTCAATTCCAACGCATGGAACTTCCCGCGACAATGTTTGAACAACTGCCAACGCCCTCCCTGCGGCGCATTGCTCTGTGGCGGCTGGCGTTCGTCATGTCCGTTGTGGGCGTCGTGGCAATCGGCCTGGTTTATCCGATTCCGCTGTACGGACGGCGCTGGGGAGCGATCTTCGACCTCGCTCATGCGCCTACATTCTTCATCCTGCTGCTGCTGATCGTCGGGCTGCCCGATCCCCGCGCGATCCAACTGCCTGAGCGTTTTCCCACGTTGCTGCGGATGAATCTACGGCGCTCGCTTTTGGTCGTTGCGGCGTTGTTTGGACTTGGGCTGACGGGTGAATTTCTGCAGAAGTTCACCAACCGCAGTCCAAGCTGGGCGGATGTTGCCGCCAACGCGACGGGCCTGGTAGCCGGAATCTGCTGGATCGCCGGGTGGACTCGAGCCGGCCTTCGTCGAGCCGTGCTGCTTACTGCCGTACCAGTGATGCTGCTGGGTGTCAGCGCGAATCCGTTGCTGGAAATTCACGAAACCATCCTGCTTGACCGTGATATGCCGCGGCTGGCGTCCTTCGAACGGTCTCGTGAACTGAACGGCTGGGCCGCGCGAGACGCGGACGTGCTCAGATCGAAGGAGTGGGCGACTGACGGAACGCATTCGCTTCACGTCAAACTTCACGCGGGCGACTACCCCGGAGTCGCCTTCATCTCTCCGCAGGCGGACTGGAGTTCCTACAGTTCGTTGCTGATCGATTTTCGAAACCCCGGTCAGCGACCGCTGCCTTTGATTGTGAAGATTCACGACCACGATCATGAGTGCAATAACTTCGATCACCGCGATCGCTTTCACCGAGATATTGTGCTGCCGGCCGGGGAAGACTTTACTCTGCGCATCGATCTGGACGACGTCGAAGCCGCTCCCTCAACACGCACGATGAATCTGGCCGACATGTCACACGTCGCCGTTTTTACAATTGACGTTCGCGAAGGTGACGAGTTCTTCATCGACAACGTCCGGCTGCAGTGATGCGAATTCGCTGTTAAGTTTTGGAAGTCGCTGCCGTTCCCGGTTGAAGAATTGACGCTCCCGGATACTCTGAACACCACGGGCTCTCACTTCGTTCCGCCTCGCGAGGCCTCGGCCTCCGGTGTCTCTCCGGGAGAATCGCCATGAGATCGCTTTGCCGTCTGACGCTGACTCTGCTGCCGCTTACTCTCGCATCAGCAACCTGCTGCCTGGCTCAGGACGATCAGGCTGGTTTTCCGAGCGCCGAACCAACTCCGCAGCACGAATTGCTGAAGAAGGAAGTCGGCACGTGGACCGGCGAAATGAAGTTCTTTGGCCCTGGTGCCGACTTGCCGGCAATGCCGATCCGGGAAACGAATACTCTGATGGACACCGGACTCTGGGTCGTCACAGAGTTTGAAGCAGGACCGTTTCTTGGTCGCGGGCAATTTGGTTATGACCCGCTGAAGAAAAAATACGTCGGCACATGGGTCGATAATATGACGCCTCATTTAATGGTGATGGAAGGTGACTACAACAGTGAAACCCATGAAATGACCATGTTCACTCAGGGCATCGACCAGGCGACCGGAAAAATGCAGGACATGAAAGCGGTTTCCAGATATGTCGATGCGGACACACGCACCTATACGATGCACGCAAAGCAGGCGGGCGACTGGGTGAAGATGTTCCAGGTCAACTATCAGCGCGAGAAATAACCGTCCGTGTCTGCAGCGGGGTCTCGGGACAACCTGCTCACCCAGCCTCGCCTAAGCTGAGGCGTCCGTCATTCGGCGTCTGATTGGACGAACACGATTGCTCCTGAATTAACGCCACATGACAGCGCGTCATATCTCGGTGAGACATCGCTACAGACTTCCAACGCGCGAACCGCGAATCGGCGGACGACACGACACGTGTGTCTCACAGATTCCTCTACAATTCTCTCACCGAGCCGCATAAACGCGATTCGCAGCTCCCACACATTTCGCAGAGACTTCGCTCATGAAATTCACAGCACTTTGTTTTTCGGTCACAGCGTTTGCAACAGCCTCCGTCGTATGTATGGCCGACGATATCCGCCTGAAGACCGCCGATGGTCAGAACTGGTACCGCGGCAACATGCACACGCATTCGCTGTGGAGCGACGGTGATGACTATCCGGAAATGATCGCCGCCTGGTACCGCGATCATGGCTACGACTTTCTGGTCTTCACGGATCACAATGTTCTGCTGCAGGGAGAACGCTGGACAGATATCGAAAAGAACAAGGGAAAACGCCTCGCCTTCGAAAAGCTGCAGGCGAAGTTTCCCGAAGGCTGGATTGAGACTCGCACCATTGATGACCGGGAAGAAGTCAGGTTAAAGACGTTTGACGAAGTCTTCGAACGCTTCGCGGAACCGGGCAGGTATCTCCTGATTCAGGGCGAAGAGATCACGGATTCCTACAGGAATTTTCCCGTGCATATGTGTGCCACCAACACGACGGAACTGCTGCCGCCACTGCACGGGGACAGCGTGTTTGAAGTCATGCAGCGCAACATCGCCGCCGCTCAGTCACGCCGCGAGCGTTCAGGCGAAAAGACTCTGGTGCATCTGAACCACCCCAATTTCCACTACGGCGTAACAGCCGAAGACCTGATGCGGGTTGTGGGAGAAAACTTCTTCGAAGTCTACAACGGCCACCCGTCGGTGAATGACTCCGGCGACGACCTGCACGCCTCAACCGAACAGATGTGGGACATCATCAACACATGGCGGCTGGCAAAGCTGGACCTGCCGCTGATGTACGGTCTGGCCACCGACGACGGGCACGAATATCACCGTCAGCCCTCAACATCCGGCAGCCAGCCCGGTCGAGGCTGGGTGATGGTGCTCGCCGACAAGCTGGAACCGGACACACTGGTCGAATCGCTGGAAGGCGGTCGGTTCTATTCATCGAGCGGCGTGTTCCTCGACGAAGTCCGCGTCACGCACGACTCGCTGTCCGTTGACGTGAGAGAAGAACAAGGCGTGACATACCGCATCGACTTCATTGGGACTCCGCGAGACTTCGACGACACGTCAACTCCCGCCGTCGAAGACGAAACCAAAGCCGCAAGCATCACTCGCCGCTACAGCGACGACGTCGGAGCAATCCTGAGAAGCGTCGAAGGAACCTCGGCCAAATACGACTTCACCGGTGACGAACTCTACGTGCGAGCCGTCGTCACATCGTCCCGCAAGCACCCCAACCCCAGCGAACCCGGCGAATTCGAAAAGGCATGGGTGCAGCCGATTGTCATCGACTGAGACGCGAACGACCGCCATGCTGATCGTCGTCCCCGTTGGCGTCTCAGCGCTGCTCCCGTCATTTCCGCGTTGGCGGGAACCCGGTAATCCTCGTTCCGCGCCCTCACCTTGGTTGCAACACTCTAACCTGGGACGCACTTCGAAGCAGCGATTCTCAGTTATCCATCGCTCGACTGCATGCATGACAGCAAGTGCAATTGGTTCCGCTGCTGTGCTCCTGAAGTCACAACTGGTGCCTGTTAACGAAGAATCCGCACTCCGTCGGCCGTCAGCTCTACACAATCCGCTTCTAAAAACGCAGATTCGATCTCCGGGAGGCGAGCGGCGAACAGGCCGCAGAGTTCTGAGTTCGAGATATTGCCAGTCGTCACTCGCAACAGGCTCGGTGGCATGCCTCGAAGCATGTGTGCATCGAGAAAATCCCGGTCCTTCAACACCAGGACTCGTAACTGGTCGGCGGCGATTCGACTGACTTCAGAATCTGAAGTTCTGTTGCCTTCTGTCAGATCGAGCGTATGTATCGCATCGTGGTGGCGACTATTCAGGAAGTTCAGTCAATCTTCGTGGAAGTTGGGCGTCAATCAGCCATTTCACGACAAAGCACCCGTCACACTCTTCACATCGCTAAGCCGAGCCGCGTATTGCAGGCAGGCCAGAATGTCTTCGCGTTCCAGATCCTCGTAGTCTGCAAGGATCTCTTCATGAGACATTCCGGATCCAAGTAACTCCAGGATCAGCGTGACTGGATATCGCAATCCGCGGACGCATGGCCTGCCGTGGCAGATTTCCGGGTCGATCGTAATTCGTTGTTCTGTCATTTGATCCTGGTCCGTCATTCAAAACTTCGCAGCGCGCTGGAAGCTGCTCGCGTCGCTTGTCAGAGCCGCGAAGCATTGTAGCAACGTGATCACGCTCCACTCCGCCCCGAATGCTGAATCGAGCATGCAATTGTTGCACTCACGGCTTGCGCCGTTGTAAGCATTGCCATCAACGCAGCATTCGCCATCCAGAGCGGAAGGTACAGTGCAGACCTCCAACAGTTGAAGTCGCAGGATCGCAAAGCCTGGATCTTCGAGGCACCGGCGTCACACCTACCGAATTCCCAGTTGCTTCATTTTTTGCTGCAGACTTTGGCGATGGATTCCCAGCCGGCGAGCTGCGGCGCTGATGTTGCCATCCTCCAGATCGATCGCGCGAACAATCATTGCTCGTTCGAAATCCTCTACAAGCGCATTCCGCGACTCCGTGAGTGGAAGATCCAGATACCGATCAAACTTGCCTGAACTCGATTCGGAATGGTCGGCCACCAGCCCCAGATCGGTCGGCGAGATTAGGTCGCCTTCGCTCAGTGCCGCCGCCGCACGAATTTTCTGTTGCAACTCCCGCACATTTCCCGGCCATTGGTGTTGCAGCAATGCCGTAACTGCTTCACTCGAAAGCTGGACGGTATCGTCAAGAAATTCATTAGCCAGCAACAGGATGTCTTCCTGGCGGTTTCGCAGCGGCGGGATCATCAGTTCGATGCCCTTTAGCCGAAAGTACAAGTCCTGTCGAAAAACCTTGTCGGCGATTGCCTGTTCCAGATCCTGGTGAGTCGCGCTAATGACTCGCACGTCAACGGTCACTCCGTCTTCCGTACCTACCGGCTGAACGATGCCTTCCTGCAGAACTCGCAGCAACCGAGTCTGCACGGACAGCGGCATGTCGCCGATTTCGTCCAGAAAAAGCGTGCCGCCGTCGGCCTGACGGAATACTCCGTCCCGGTTGCGATCGGCTCCCGTAAACGCTCCTTTCACGTGGCCGAACAGCTCGCTTTCCACGAGCGATTCCGCGATGGCCGCGGTGTTGACGGCGATGAACGGCCTGTTCGCACGACCGCTGCGCTGGTGAAGTTCGCGAGCCACCAGTTCCTTGCCTGTCCCGCTTTCGCCGCGGATCAGAACCGGCAGAGACGTCGCAGCCGCCTTCTCGATCTGCCGGAACAGGCGCTGCATCGGCCGGCTGGTTCCCAGCATTCCGCCGAAACGCACACCGCCTTCGACCTGTTGCTGCAACTCGGCAACTCGAAGCTGTAGCCGAACGCGTTCTTCCGACCGTCGCGCGATCGCGCGCAGGTGATCGATGTCGAACGGCTTCGTCAGAAAATCATTCGCTCCCCGCCGAATACACTCAACCGCGTGCTGCACGGTGTCGTTCGCCGTGACGATGATGATCTCTGGCTTCGCCAGCGACAAAGCTCGCTGCAACTCCGTCAATACGGCGATGCCGTCCTTGCCGGGCATGTTCAGATCGAGCAGCACCAGATCTGGAGCGCCAGTCCGAATGGCCTTGAGAGCTTCGTCTCCGTCTGCGGCTTCGAGGATGGTCCGGCCGTCCGCTCGCAGCGCTTTGGCCATGCCGTAGCGAGCGGGCTGTTCGTCATCAACGATCAGAATCTTCATGTTCATTCGCTCGTTTAATGCGTGATCGCAGGCCGGGCCGTCAACAGTTGCCCAACGCCACAGGCAATCTGTTCCGTCGGTGACAGATTAAACCGAATGCACTTTGACTTTAAACACCGTGCCCTGCCCTTTCCCGCTGTCGCACCGGATCTCGCCGCCCAGTTCCTTCACGCGTTCACTGACAAGATACAGACCGAGCCCCGTTCCGTCCTGTTTGCCGGTGACGAATGGCTGGAAGATCTGTTCCTGCATCGAGATGTCAATGCCGGGACCATTGTCGGCGACGGTCACCAAAATCGAAGTTGCGTCACAAACTGAAGAAACGGTAACGCGGCCATCGTCGGCTCCGCGGGCCGCTTCGATCGCGTTCTTGATCAGGTTGAAGAAGATCTCGCTCAGCGTTGCATCTGATGCCGTCACCAGCGATTCGCCGGCGTTCAACGCCGTGAAGATTTCCACGGCGTGCTGGCGAGCAAAGTGCCGCAGGATGTGCAGCAGTCGTTCGATGACACGGTCCGGGTTTGTCTGCATTGCGCTGTCGTCGGCCGGGCGCGAGTAGTCGAGCAGTCGCCGAGCCATTTCATTCAACCGGTCGATCTCCGCAACGATCATTTCCACGTCCTTTGAATGCTCGTGGTACGGGCCGAGATCTTCGTGCAGCAGTGACGCGATCGTCTTCATCGACGACAGCGGATTCTTCAGCTCGTGAGCCAGCGAACCGGCCATCAGTCCCAGCACCGACAGTTTTTCCTGCTGCATGGCTCGACGTTCGGCTGTTTGCCGAGCGGCTTCCAGGTGCCGGTTATGCAACGTCACCGCAAACTGATCGACCAGCAGCGCCAGCGCGTGCAGTTGCTCGACGCTGATCCGGTCGCGGTTTTCGGGCAGTCCCAAAAGTAGCCAGCCGCGAGTGTCACGGAACTCGATGCGAAAAATCGCTGACGCGTCGAGCGTTCGCAACAACTCAGCAACATCCGCGTCGCGACACGATGCGCGTTCGTGCCAGAGTACTTCGCCCTGAAACGTCACGCCGCAGGTTTGCTGCCGCAGCCTGTCCGGAACCTGACTGCGCAGCCACGCTTCCGGAGCACCGCACACAGCGGCAAACGGCTCCGCCAGACACAACCACGCGTACTCCACATGCAGCGCCTGCTGCAGCGCGCTGACAAACCAGGACGCGATTTCGGTCGCATCACCGGTTGCGCGCCGTGACAACTCGACAGAAAGATGATGAGTCGCGTCACGAACGCGAGTCACATCCCGCCCGACCAGATATCGCAGAGCCTCGCCGACTCGCAGTCTCAGCGGCTGCCAGGCCAGCACGAGCAACACGGCGAGAATTCCTTCCAACAGCAGCAGGTTCAGGTTCAGATCGCTGCCGATCCTGCGGGCAACCGGACCAACCGTGATTGCATGCAGCCACAGTAGAGCAAACACGGCCGCTCCGTAAACCAGCGTCCTTTCCAGTACCAGAGGAAGCAGCCTGCGTCGAAAGATGTGCCATGCAAACACGAATGTCGGAGCCAGTGGAGACATTGCCGTCAGCAGGCGGAGAACCGGTTCCGCGGGCGACGTCTTCGGCAGTGCCGAGTAGAAGATCGCCAGCCCCGTCGCCGCAACCAGGCAGGCGGCCATCTGCCACAACACGTGATTTCCGCCCGGCAGTTGCAGCCGGCTGTGTTGACGCAGGAACAGCAGAGCGGCAGCAAGATTCGCCATGCTCAGCCACAGCAGATACGGACTTCGAAACGCATTCACAGCGTCCATAAAGTCTCGCGTGTCCATGCGGATCACCATTGCCGCCACAGGCAACAACATCAGAAGCGATGCGTAGAAGGCGGCAAGTCGACGATCCGGTTTCGGAAACGGATCGGCTCCGGACAACTGCAGCCTGACCGCTCCGTGCAGCAGCGCGCAGGGCATCAGCAGCAGCCCACCGGCCATCACAACCATGGAGGCGTCGTCGAATGCTGCGGCCAGAATTCCCGTCACCGGCCGCAGCAGCACGTGAGCAAAGTTCCCGGCATGCCACATCCACGCTCCGCCGGCGAGCCATTTCATCCACAACGCGACGACCGGCCGGTTGACTCGATCCAGCATCACCAGCAGCAGCACCGACTCCACAACGGTGGCGAACCCGTGACAGAAAAGTTCCAGTTGAGCGAGCATGAAGCGACTTCGTTGCGGTTACGAGCCATCGCAGGCAGCGTATCGAAAGTGTTGGCGGTGTCGTAGTCGAGCCCCACCGTCTCTCGCGAGCTCATGGACCGTGCTCACTAAGACAATGCGTGCCCGAAGGAGACGATCCCGCCGCCGAACCAGATCACCCAGCCAAGGCTCCAGATCAGCACGCGAAAGCCCCGCGCCGCCGCGTTTTTTGGACGCCACAACCATTGCACAAACACCGCCAGCAGCAGCGGAGGCAGGCACCACGGCAGCAGCCACAACGAAAACTCCAGGCAGCAGCCCTGCATTTCTCGCGCGATGGCACCGGTCATCGGGCCGAACAGTGATGCCACTGTCGTCAGAGCTACGCGGGTCGGACGCTGAGCCGCATTATCCAGCCCGTTGAAAACAGCCAGAAACGTCAGCACTCCAAACACGCCCCACAACGCCACGAAGGTCATGAGATGAGCACGCCCCAGCCAGCCGGAGCGACGTTCGCGCGACGGCAGCGGAGCTTCAGGATGTGCCGGAGGCTGAAACGGATTCATGGACCAATCTCTGTACGGGAGTTGTCGCGAACACATGCCGACTTCAGAATCGTCACGTCGTCGTCCAGAAGTTGCTCAGCTACGTCGTCCCGTAACAACTCAGCAGTCGTGTGCCACTTCGTTCCGAATTGTGTCAGCGACACGCGAAGCATTGCGGTTCCGTCGTCGGATGCCAGCCGATAGTCAACGCATGCCGGAATGTTCCGGGAATGCGTGTCGCGCGATTCAACGGCAAACAGAATTCCGCGAATCAGCAGTCGTGCTCCGCAAGGAACATCCAGCAACTGTTCCTGCGAAGAGGCCACGCGAATCCGATCGACGTGAAACCAACTGAACATCAGCCGCCAAAGCGACTGGCAGACGGCGTGAAGACGCTGAGCCATGGCACCACCGTTTGCGAGGGCATTCACAGACTCGTCCGACTGAAGACGCGCATCGCGGCCGTCGCGAGATACAACAAACACGGCATGACCATCCACAACGGCAGATGAATCTTCGGATCGACAGCGAAACAGAAACCGACGACGCCGGCCAGTCCGATCCCGGCACCAAGTTCTTCCGTCTTCCAGGCAATCAGGTTGCCAAGGAAGTAGACGCCGACGAACACGAATCCGAGCGACTCGCGCAGCGTCAACGTCCCTAACGGCTCACCCGGAGGTATCAAGTGAGCGATCAGCATGAACAGGAAGAACGCCAGGTATCCTGAACTGACAAGCCGCGCTGACCACTTCAGTGTCTGTGCCAGCCAGTTGAATTCGTCATGAGCTTCCATTGTTGTTCGCCTGTTCGCCTGTGGGCCTGTTTGCCTCGTTCCGGGGCACTGCCCTGGAACGCACTGCCTCGCAGGCTCTGCCTGCCGGACAGCCACGTCGGCCTGGTTGCACTCGCAGCAGCCTTAAAACGGAAGGCGGAGCCTTCCTGGCGTTGCGTTTCAGGGTGGAGCCCTGGAACGAGTTGTGGCGGTCAAATCACTCGGCACTGACCTGGGCCTTTAGTTGCGCGAGTTCTGCGGCCAGTTTCTCGTCGCGTTCCTGAGCTTCGAACTGGCGTTCGAGATCGGCGGCGTCCGGATCTTTGCCGTCCATGCGTTCCCATGCTTCGCTGAGAGCTTCCTCGCGTTCAACCTTCTGTTCCATTCGATTGAACTGCGCGAACGCCGACTGGCTGCACGATCGTTCCATCGCCGCGTTGATCTTCTGAGTCGACGACGCTCGGGCCATCCGCGCTGTCAGCAGCGTCTTCTTTTGCTTCGCCTGGCGAATTTTGTCTTCCAGATCTCGCACGGCGTCCTGCAGCTTCAACACTTCCTTCTGCTGCTTCGCATGGTCCTCCGCGTAACGATCGGCTCGCTGAGTCGCCGAGACCTTCTGATCCAGGGCCGCTTTGGCAGCGGCTTCGTCGCCGCGTTTCATCGCCGAGGTTGCTCGTTCCATCCACTTATCAGCTTCGCCGCGTTCTCGTTCGCCGCGTTTTCGCATTTGAATCTCATCGGCGACTGCTTCCGCAACGCTGCAACGGACCCGGTTGAGTTCTTCCTCCATATCGAGAATCAACTGATGAAGCATGCGTTCGGGGTCTTCGATCTTTTCTCTCAGCGAAGTGACGCTGGATCGCATCACGAGACTGAATTGTGAGAGCCATTTCATGAGCTTTGACCTTTCGGAGTGAAGAGTTTGAAAAGTAACCCGCGAATACGCGTCCCTACTTCCACGTTGCCAGCTCCGCCGACAGCATTCGAATTCGAGCCAGCAATTTCTCGCGATGGTTTTCGCAGATCGCGGCCAGAGCAATCACAGTTGCTCCAAACGCGACGCCGTAGATCCACAGCAACCCTGGGTTGTCGATCGTGGACCGCACCACCATCGCAACGAGGTCTGCCAGCAGAAACGCCGAACCGGTATACGCGAGTGCTCGCAATCGCAGGCCGATCGCGACCAGGATCACGGCGACTGAGAACACCATCAGAGACAGATGAGGCACCCAGCTTGATCCCAGCAGGTTGAACGTCGGCGACACCAGAATCGTCAGTGCTCCGAGATACCGCAGCGGGTCGTGCGTCGCAGGCGGCAGTTCCTTCTTCAGCAGTTCGACGAAACCCAGCACAGACAATCCAACCGGCACGAGGTACCACTGCGGATCGGTGAAGTTCAACGTCCGCCACAGCAGAACCAGTGCAGCGTTGAGAATCATTCCGGTCAGCAGGCCGTAGCGCTGTTTGCGAGTGACCAGGGCCATGTGAAAGTAGATTCCGGCCGCTCCAAACATTGCCAGCGAGTTCCACCCGAGCCACAACCCCGGTCGCTCGAGGATTTCTCGTCCGAAGCCCATGACCGCGACCACCGCCGGAAGAACCAGGCCGACGGTTTCGAAGGGTTTCGCGGCGATGGCAAGCGACGTCGAATCCCGCCGGCACAGCTTCGCCGCAACAAGACACACCGCGGAAGTGCCGAGCAGTACGAACTGACTCACGCCTGCTCCAAAGTCGATGACTCCATGAATGAACAGCCATCCGACCGCGGCGCCGGACACGGCGAGGCTCAGCCAGATTCCGGCCTGCTGTTGCCGCCGAATCGCCTGGAGAAATTCAGTCACCGCCATGATCGCGAATCCGGCACTCATCAGCGCAAACTGAATGGCCGTGTATCCGTCGGCACCGAGCGACAGTCCGACCAGCACCACCATCCCGGCTCGCAGAATCGCGGTCCACGCGGCTGCGGCAGTCATGTCGAGGCGACATTGATTGCGGTCAAACGCCAGCACGCTGACAGCCGACACAACAAACGCGAGCGGAATCACGACGGCAGCAGATGCGCTCAGCAGCGCGATCGGTACGAGTCCGCTCAGGCCGCCGATTGCGGCGACCAGCAGCAGCAGCTGAATGTTCGCCGCGATCGCGAGCCATGTTCGGGTTGAACGATCTCGGTCTTCCTGGCGGGAAGTGAGTGCCGAAAGGTCTGAGCGGACGCTGGCAGCGTCCGCCACGTGGCTGATGCTGCCAACATCAGCGGACCCGCTTTCCAGCGTATTGCGTTGCGTGACGCCCATTGAATTCGCATCCGCGATGCCAGCAGTGCGCCGACGCCGATCCGCAAGAAACAGCATTCCCAGCGAGATCGCGGCCGCCAGCCGAGCCGGCCAACTGAAGGTCAGACACGACAGCCCCAAAACAACCATCAGCCATGCCTCGGCGATGCGGCCAACAAGGGGCGCGTTGGGCGTAGTAACTTTCGCAGTGAACAGTCTGATCACCGCGGCAGCCACTGCCCAGACAACGGGATGCCACGCGTGAGCGATCTCGATGGGCAAGAGTATGGGCAGCGCGGCGGTGAGCCACAGCGGCAGCAGGATTGTTCCCGCGGCCGCGGCCGTTCGACTTCGGAAACACCAGCCTGCGGCGAACAGCCACAGGACGGAGACCGTCGTCGCCAGCGGACTCATCAGGCCGGTCATCGTCAGGTTCGCGGTGACCAGATTCGGTAAATGAAACGCGACGGCCAGAAGCGACAGTATCACAAGGCTCAGGTCACACATCGGCACGACGAACGCCTGAACCTGCCGCTCCCGACCGCCACGGTTTTCATGTACGACGGGACTCCGATCCCGTCGCTCTGTTCGTACGATGGCCTGCCAGGGCCGTCGCGCCGCATTCGACGGGATCGGAGTCCCGTCGTACGGATCAGCAGCCGGAACACCCAACCCGACTCGTACAGCCTGCAAAGAACGTTCTCCGGCCAGCGCACCGGACAGCTTCAGCCAGCCGTATCCGCAGAACGAGACAAGCGCCGCGACGATCGAAGCCCCACCGAACAGAGAAACCGCCGCGAGGCCCGTCCCGGCGAACCAGGTGACCGCAGCCAGCGACAGGAACATCCAGAATGCGCTTCCCGCCACGTAGCGAGGATTTCTGAGCGTGAACATTCCAAAGGCGGTCAGCAGGAAACCGAACTGAGTCACCGTGAATGGCTGCAACGGACGCCCGAAATGCAGCAGCGCCGCGCCCGCCCAGCCGACAGCCAGCAGAGCGGTCAGCAGCCACCCGGCGGTCTGGCACAGATTGCGATCGGTCGCGTCTGATCGCATGAGCAGAGTGACCGTTCGGTCGCCAACAGCAGGAATCCGATTCAGCACGCGGTCCACCAGACCAGTCGCCGTCATCGCCACGGCCAGAGCTGCCAGCGCTGTCAGTGAGTAACGCACGTCGACGTCGATCACGTTCATCCTGTTCAAACACGGAATCGCGCTGCCGGTCGCCAGCACCAGTGCCAGCAGCGACCCAACAACGTACCGTCGATCACGAAACAGAATTGCGGCAGCAACGAACACTGCGACATTCACCAGCGACACGAAGAACAACGCTTTCACATGAGTGACCGCCGCCGCGAACAGTACAACCGCCAGGCAGGTCGCAAAGTGCTTCATCGCGCGACTCAACCCCTCACCCCGGTCCTCTCCCCTTCGAAGGGGAGAGGGAGTCGAGCTTGACTCGCCGCGCTTCGCAAACACACGGCTGCCCACAGCCACCGTCGCCAGCAACGGCAGATAAGTCAGCCCGTAGAACGCCACCGGCAAGCGTTGTTCGCTGATCGCATGAGCTGCCGTCTGCTTCAACTGAGCGACCATGTCCGTGAACAGCGTCGGCGAACACTGATAAGCAATCGTCGTGCAGATCAGAGCCGCCCACACAAACCCGGAATGCCTGGTATCGCGAGCCGCCAGTCCCATCAGTACTGCGGCGATCGCGGTCGTTGGAATCACGGCATAGGTTGTCGAGCCGACGTACGAGAAACCGTGGAACGACAGGAAGACGCCGATCGCGGCGATGACCAGCCCCGCAAACAACGGAGCGGCAATGTTCCACGGCAGCGGACGGACGAGATCTCCCGTTCGCTTTCTAAACACATCGGCCACAGTGCGAGCCGTCATCAGCACCGTCGCTGCAACCAGCACGCAGCTGAGTCCGACCCATTCTGCGGGAATCGCCGACAGACACTTCGCCGCGACCAGAGTCACAAACTGCAGACCCAGCATCGCGATCGGCAGAAACCCAAAGATCCGCGGCAGGCGGTGTTCTTCGGCCAGCCAGAACGTGTGCCGGTTGACTTTGATGACACCGACCGTGAACACGAGCCACAAAACCGCCATCAGCGCGAACGCCAGAACCGGTGAACCGACAGCCGGGATGACTCCGGCGACGCTCAGCAGTTGGTAGCTAATGAGAAACGTCGTTTGCCGACCGTTCAGCAAATGATCCAGAATCCGACTGCTGGCGAACCACAGAAACGCAATCGCCGGAAACATCAGCCCCAGCACTTCGGCTGCCGCCAGAGCATTCTGCGTCGCCGTGCCCGCCGACAGCCAGCTTAGTGAAAGAAAGCTGAGCGGCATCAGCAGCAGCGTCAGCAGGTGCAGCACTTTCGCGGTCGCATTCAGACCCAGCCGTTTCCGCCCGAATTCAGCGAACGTAAATCCGACGGCGGTGTAGGCCAGCACTGTCAGGAACTTGAACGTCGCCGGCCAGTTCGACCATTCTCGAGTGACCAGCATCAGCGACGAACCGAAGACAATCGCCGCTCCGACAACCAACAACCACTTGATGTTCTTTTCCTGAAAGAAGCTGTCGAAGAACTGTTCAAGGAACGATCTCTGAACCGGCTTCGCTGCACTGTGAGTCGGTTTTTCAACGATGTCGGCTTCGGTGAGTTCAAGGAATTCGGAAGTGACCGCCCGCGTTTCGATGTGCGCCTGTGACATGACCTGCGTCCTCCGTCGTGCCGTGGAGAAGTGTGACGCAGGCAGCTCTAATCAAACGCCGTGCCGGGTGGCTGCGGAAAAGTGCGGAATCAAACTAACCGACGTTTTCACAAAGACTTGCGGCTTGCGTTGCCATGCAGCCTCGGTGACGTGCAGTTCTCGGTGCCACTCCGGCACTGCAGCTGTTCCGCAGTCGGTCGGCTGCACTGCCGCCCTGATTCGCGGGTTCGAGCCTGAAATCACGTTTCGGACATGCTACGATGGCTCAGCCACAACGCGATCCTGTTTGATGTCAAGCGAGACGTTCACAATGCAGAATCTGGAAGCACTGCTCGAACCCATCCGCCACTCACCGCGGTTGCTGGAAGCTGTGGAACTGCTGAATCGTCAGGTCGAGAATGAACAGCAGCGACGCCAGCGGTTTTACCAGGAAATGACAGACGAGCAGAAGGTGGAATTCATCGACGGCGAAGTGGTGCTGCATTCACCGGCGCGCAATCGTCATCTGGACGCCACGCTACTGCTGTCGACCCTGCTGAGTTCCTACGTCCGCACTCACAAGCTGGGAACCGTCAAGTCAGAAAAATGCCTCTGCGTGTTTCCGCGGAACGACTACGAACCGGACATTGTGTTCTTCGGCCCTGAGAAAGCCGTCGCGTTGAGACCCGATACGCTGAAGTTCCCCATCCCGGACTTCATCGTCGAAGTGTTGTCCGAATCGACGGAATCACGCGATCGCGGTGTGAAGCTGGAAGATTATGCCGCTAACGGAGTCCGTGAATACTGGATCATCGATTCCGAACACGCGTCCGTCGAACAGCGGCTGCTGAGAGACACTGACTACGAACTGGTCATGAAATCGTCCACGGGCACTCTCAAGAGCCAGGTTGTCGCAGGGTTCGCGATTCCTGTTGAAGCGGTGTTCGACGAAGCCGCCAACCTGGCCGCGCTGCGGACGCTGTTGTCGTAGAACGCGATGGCCGGTTGCTGCTGTCTCTCACCCCGCCATCGTTTCAGCAAACCGGCCCATCTCATCCCGGCTGCCCACGATCAGCGGCGTACGTTGGTGGATGCTTTTGGGTTCGATTTCAAGAATTCGCCTGGTGCCATCGAGGGCGATGCCTCCGGCCTGTTCGGCCAGAAACGCGATCGGATTGGATTCATACGTCAGTCGCAGTTTGCCGTCCGGCTGAGCGGTCGTTGGCGGGTACAGGAAGATGCCGCCCTTGAGCAGCGTCCGATGAAAATCAGCCACCATCGATCCGATGTAGCGTGAGGCGTAGGGGCGACCGAGTTTGCCGGTTCGCAGATCGGCGATGTAACGACGATACGGTTCCGGAAACTGCTCAGCGTACGCTTCATTGACGGAGTAGTAGTTGCCGTGATCCGGCATTCGAATGTTTTCGTGGCTCAGGACGAATGCTCCGATCGCGGGATCGAGCGTGAAGCCATGAACTCCGTTGCCGACGCTGTAGACCATGATCGTGGACGAACCGTACAGCACATATCCCGCGGCCACCTGTTGTGAGCCGGGCTGCAGAATCCATTTCAGAGCCTCGTCGAGTCCGACATTGTCCGGACGTCGGAAGATGGCAAACGTGGTGCCGACACTAACGTTCACGTCGATGTTCGACGACCCGTCCAGCGGATCAAACACCACCGCATAGC
>CAZHET010000089.1:0-16475 GCA_964531585.1 uncultured Planctomycetaceae bacterium
TGGATTCAACGGGGCACGCCGGAATATCGGGTGCCGCCGATCACAGTCGTGGTCGCTGATGTCTTATGTTGTAAGGCGTACGGCAGATGAGAATTTACCAGTCGGCATCCCCCCACCCCAGCCCTCTCCCCTTCGAAGCGGAGAGGGCGTTGGCAAGAACTCATCTGCCACTCGCCTAAGACTCACATCTTGAAAGAGGACTGCAGCATGGTCCCCCTTCCTCGCCGGCAACTTCTCGGTCGCGGAATCGACGGCTTCGCGGGAATCGCGCTGGCTTCAATGCTGTCATCGGACGCTCGCGCGGAATCGCCCGACATCGATCCGAAGCAGCCGTACGCGCCGCGGCCCACGCACTTTGAACCGAAGGCGAGGAATGTCATCGTCGTGTTCTGCTCCGGAGCACTCAGCCATGTTGACACGTTCGACTACAAGCCGGAACTCATTCGGCTGCACGGGCAACCGCTGCCCGGCAACGAGAAGCTGGTTTCGTTTCAGGGACCGAACGGCAACCTGACTCAGCCGTTATGGACGTTTCGGCCCCGCGGTGAGTGCGGCAAGATGACGTCTGACCTGCTGCCGCAGATTGGTGACCTGGCCGACGACATTTGTTTCTTTCATTCGCTGACGAACAAATCCAACACGCACGGTCCGGCCGAGAACGTGATGAACACGGGCTTCACATTCGACGGCTTCCCCAGCATGGGGGCATGGATTAACTTCGCGCTGGGGTGCGACAATCAGAACCTGCCGTCTTTTGTGGCGATGGAAGACCCGCGAGGAATGCCGCAGTCGGGGCCGAACAACTGGGCCAACGGATTTCTGCCCGCCGCGTTTCAGGGAACTCCGTTCAGCAGCACAAAACCGATTCGCTATCTGCAGCGGCCGGATTCGATTTCCACCGACGCGGACGCGGCTGCCCGCGGCGCGCTGAAGTTTCTGGAACAGCGCAATCAGCAGCGTTTTCCTGACGATCAGCAACTGGCGGCCCGCATTGCCAGTTATGAACTCGCAGCGAAGATGCAGCTCACGGTGCCGGACGTCGTTCGCCTGGCTGACGAACCCGCGCACATCCGCAGGCTCTACGGAGCCGACAGTCCGAATCCGCACAAAGCGGCCTTCGCCAACAACTGCATTCTGGCCAGGCGCCTGGTCGAACGCGGCGTGCGTTTTGTGCAACTGTTCAACGGAGCCTACGCGTCCGGCGGGCGAATCAACTGGGACGGTCACAGCGAACTGAAGCCGCAGTACGACATTCACGGCGACATTCTCGATCAGCCGGTTGCGGGACTGCTGAAGGATCTGAAGCAGCGCGGGATGCTGAATTCCACGCTGGTTGTCTTCGCGACGGAATTCGGCCGCATGCCGATGTTTCAGGCCGGCACCTACGGTCGCGACCACAATCCTCTGGGCTTTACCTGCTGGCTGGCGGGAGCGGGCGTGAAGGGTGGCTTCAGTTATGGAGCCACCGATGAATTCGGCTATCAGGCTCGTGAGAATGTCACGACACCTCACGACTTTCACGCGACGATTCTGCACCTGCTGGGGCTGGATCACAAGCGGCTGACGTTCTATCACAACGGCATTGAGCGGCGTCTGACAGATGTGCATGGCCACGTAATCCGCGAGGTTCTGGCGTGAGCGATGGTCTTCAACAGACAGTGGCTTCAAAGCCCGCCTCAGGCGTGACAGCGCGAGGAATCGCCACGACGGCTGTCCTGCTGATCGTCGCCGCGGCGATTCTCTCCAGTGGGCTGAAGCCGGCGCTGGAAGCTCGTCGCATGCAAACGGCAACTGAGCAGTTGCTGGAATGCTGCCGGTCAGGAGACGCTGCCGGTGCGCGAGCGGCTCTGATTGACGGAGCGGACGCGAACGCTCACGATGAAGGCGGTCGCGCGGCGATTTACGTGGCGATCGAGGGACACCACGACGACATCCTGGAAGTCCTGCTGGAGGCGGGCGTGGATCCGGTGGAATCCGGGACCAATCGACCGCTGCACTTCGCGATCACCGCGGGGAGTGCGCCGTGCGTGAGGTTGTTGTTGCAGCAGGGGGCGGATCCGAATGATGAAAACGCTGGCCTGCCGCCGCTGAGTATCGCCATCAAGAAGGGCAACGTGGATGTGGCCGATGCGCTGATCGAAGCGGGAGCGGATATTCGGGGAGCACTGCGGGATGCCGCAGCGTGCGCCACGTCAGCGGAGCTGGTGCGAATGCTGCTGCGGCAGGGTGCCGACCCATACGAAAAATTCGGCGGGATCACGCCGATGGAAGCCGCTGTTCATTTCCGTGCCGGCGATGTCGCGGATGTGCTGGTCGAACACGGTGTCCCGTACACCGTCCGTGCGGCCATCGCGCTGAATCGCCTGGACGATGTGCGTCGCATGGTGAACGCTGACGCCGCGCTGTTAACACGGTCGTCCGACGAAACTCACAATGGTGCCTGGTTTGAGCACATGTCGCTGCTGGGCCTGGCGATGTCGCGCGGACACCGCGACATCGCTCTGTGGCTGATCGACGCCGGTGCGCCGGTAGAACTCATTGAACCACCGGATGGCGGCACCCTGCTGCATGTTGCCGCCAGTGTCGGTGACGCCGAACTGGTCCGGATTCTGGCTGAACGCGGTGTGGATCCGAACCAGCCGAACTCCGAAGGGCTCACTCCCATCGCCCATGCGTCTGGTGATCGAGCCGCGGTGATTACGGCACTTGTTGATGCCGGGGCAGACCTGGACGCTCCGCACCCGCGGTTCGGAACACTGCTGAACAACGCCGCGCGCTATCATGATCAGGAATTGGTCCGGCTGCTGCTGAAACACGGTGCCGACCCAACCATCCCAAATCCGCGCACGGGGACATTGCCGATTGAGTACATGCAAATGCCCTACTACACGGGAGAACGCATTCCCGTCGATATCCTGCAGCTGCTGGAAGAAACGATGAAGCAGCGTGCGACCGCCGCTCCCACCGGCTCGTAACAACGTAACAACGTCCGCTGGCTTTCAACGCATCTCGCCGGGACCCGCACGCTGTAACCTGCTCGCGAACGAATACGACGTGTGCTGCTTCCGCTGCTGCTCGGAACGCTGAATGTGTTCCGGCAGGGCACGGCGACAGCGCTGATACCACCAGGTGCTGCGCCGCCGCGAGCTACTTCGCCAGGTTGACCCGAACCAGTTCCTTGTCGTTCCGCGCGAACACGCTCTGCATCGCGAATGCCGGGTGAGACCAGATCGTTTTGCGGCGCTGAACGTCGCGAGTCGGTTCGACGAGCCTGGCACGGCTGAGTTCTTCGTAGCCGTCGCCGGTCAGCTTCGCAATGATCAGATCACCCTGCTCGTTGTGCAGGAAGAAGCGATCCTCGTGGCGAATCAGAAACGCGTTCCACCAGCGCCCCTGCCCGGTGGCCTCGCGAGTCATCCATCGTCGGTCGCCGGTCTCCGCGTCCAGCCCCCGCAGTTCGCCGTAGCTGCAGACGCCGAAGATGTTTTTCGAATCGACCCAGGGTGTCGGAATAATCGAATGCAGCCCGTCGGTCTGGTCCTCCAGTTCACTGTCGCTGCTTCCCTTCCACACGACGCTGGCACCGTCGGCAGTGACTTCCAGCATCAGCGGGCCGTTGTAGAAGGCGGTCAGAAACAGTCTGTTGCCGGTTTGCCGAACCATCGGAGCTGTCAGCCCCGCTTTGATTTCCCACGGATGCTCCCACAGCACAGCGCCCGTTTCCGGATCGAGCGATGATACCGCCGACGGGTGCCAGATGATCAACTGTCGCCGCCCGTCCAGTTCGTAGATCACCGGCGGGCTGTAGCCGATCGCGAGATCGTCGAGTGCCCGCCAGATCTCTTCCCCCGTGTGCTTGTCGAAGCAAACCACCAGCGCTCCGTCTGTGCCGCCGACCAGCGTGATCAGTTTGTCGCCGTCAACCAGCGGTGACGCGGCCATTCCCCATGTGGGAAGTTCGGTGCCGAAGTCTTCCTGAAACTCCTTCTTCCACACAACGTCGCCGGTTGCTGCGTCGAAGCAGAACATGTGCCCGACGGCTCCGATGGTGTAGACCCGGCCCTCGTCGATCACCGGAGTTGCTCGCGGACCGGCCGGATAGCTGATCGTGTAGCGTGCCGGATGTTCGTGCTTCCAGAGCAGGTCACCGGATTCCGCGTCGAAGCACAGTATGCGTTCGTTCTGCTGGTCAGTGATTCGGTCGGTCAGAAAGACGCGTCCGTCGGCCACGGCTGGCCCGGAATAGCCTTCGCCGATTTCCGCAGACCACACGCGCGGCAGCAGGCCGGCCGTTGGAAATTCATCAACGATCCCGTCTTCGCGCCACACGCAGTCGCGCTGCGGGCCACCCCATTGAGGCCAGTCGTCGGCTGCAGCAGCGACGGTTAACAGCAGCGGCAGCAGGACCACCGCGAGTCGCAGGGACCGGACGGAGAAGTTGTTTGGCATGAGTGAAGTCTCTTTCAGGTGATTGCACGCGTGGTCAGACCAGAAGCGGCCGTTGTGCCGGGAATCCTAAGCATCTGTCCAAAATTAGTTTCGTGTTCTCGTAGGATGGGACCATTGTCCCGTCCTGGAATTCACGGACGGGACAATGGTCCCATCCTACGGTTCTGTTTTTGCACATATCCTAAGCCCCGGCTGAGCATTCTATTCATGGTTACGGTGACGGCATCAGGAACGGAACATTTATCGGGCGAGCGGCACATGAAAGCAGAACTGACGGTGCTGGCCCACTCGGTCACGTGGCGGACGCTGCCTAACAGGACAGCGCCATGTTCCGTGAGCGGCACGGCGCTAGCCGCCGGTTTTCCCCAGCGTTTTTCCATGCAGACACCGGCGGCTAGCGCCGTGCCGCTCACTTCGACGAAATCCTGCGGATTATCGGTTAATGCATCCAACATGGCGCTGTCCAGCTAAGTCCGCAAAGGATACTTCTCACCGGTCGGCCGCCCTCAGGTCTCTGGAAGCCGCTTACTTCGGCAGGGCGAAGCTCCCGCTGAGCCGAGCGTGCCAGAGCGCGCCCGACGTGACAGCGGCTCGGCAGGAGCCTCGCCCTCCCGAATTGAACAGGAGCCTCGCCCCTGGCGAATCGAACGGGAGTCTCGCCCGGCTGTCTGTGCAACAGAATCTCAGCCATCTTCCAATTCACCATCGACCAGCACCAACAGCTTGATTTCGCCGGAGTTGCCAACATGACCGTACACCGTTTCGTTGTTCGTGTGATGACCCAGAACCGCTCGCAGCGTCGCCCCTTTTTGCAGGCTGCGGTACAGCAGGAGTTGCAGTCGGCCGATGCGAACACGAAAACCGGCCGCCTGCCAGCCTGACTGAACCACTCGGTTTTCTGTCACGGTGACACGATTCCAGTCGGCCTCACGCACACGACGTTTCGGATGCCAGTCAAACAGCATCGGAACAGTGACGCCGCCGACACCTTCCGCCGTCAACCGCAAGTCCTCACCGTCCTGAACACAACTGCCGGGTGTATTGACGACGCGATCGTCATCCAGCCAGGCAGGGATCACGCGAACGATGACGTCGTCGCCGTGCAGAAGCAATTCGCGAGTCACCGGATCGGTCTCAACGGTCCGCCCCGGTGACAACCGCAGACGGCTTTCAAATTCGATCCTTGCGGATTCTTCGGGGCACGTCACGCTCTCGCAGACGACGGCGAAGTGGTCGAGCATGGAGACCATGACGTGACGAACGGCCTGCACACCCTGCGCGATGTCACGCGTCAGCTCAACAAACGCCACCTCCTGGTCGCGAAACCAGCATGAACACGCCCACTCCTCAGACGTCGTGATCTGCCTGGAATCGATGAGGAGATTCTGCGTCCAGTCGCCCGCCAGAATCGGGACGCCCAGCGCCGCGAGAGACAGTTTCGGAACGGGCCGGTCAAACGCCAGCGTGGCCAGGTCGGCACTGGGCCGAGCGGATGAACGCAGCACTGCCAAAGCCGCCCAGTCGGACTGAAAGCTGTTCGCCTTGCTGCCCTTGCCTTCGCCGGGGAAAGCCTTTTGAGTCTGACGTGATTTCTTCGGTCGTTTTCCTGTGACTTCCGTCAGCAATTTCGCTGTCGGTGACGACGCCGCAAACTCACCGAGCACTGCCGCATGGCTCAGAATTCGCTGCGTTGAAGCCTGGTCGTCGGCACTTCGCTGCGCTGTCAGTTCGGTAGCGATTCCGGCCGACGTCACCAGCAGCGCGCCTTTGCGGATCACGCGATTAAAGCGAGCGGCGTCGCTCTTCGTCCACCAGTCTTCGCCAAACGCCTGCGCCCAGGCGGATGCTCGCACGAGCGGTGCCAGCCACTCACCAGCTCGCTCCGCGACCGCTGCGTGCAGCGTCCCGTCACTGTCGGTGGCATTATCCAGAGCCTCACGCAGCGCGGCGCGTCCGTGTTTCAACAGAGCCTTCGACCGCTTCAGCGGCGACAGCAGCAGCCCCAGCATCCACGGAATTTCGCCGTGAGCCACCGCGTACGCGACCGCGCGAGCAGTTTCGGGTTCGGCGGGTGGGCCGATATCGTCCCATTGATTTGGATCAATCGTAGCCAGTGTCTGCCATGCCGCGGTGAAGCTTTCGGGCGAGAACGCGTCGGGCCGTCTGAGCAGCAGCTCACCAACGGTCAGAACGGCAAACGGCGTGGCGTCCTGCTGGACAGAGGCCGCGAGCAGTTCGGCGATTTCGCCGGCCGCCTCAGCCGCAGCTTTGATCGCCTTTCGTGATTGACCAGGCCGCGGACTTCTCAGCCAGGCCTGAATCGTCGCGACCAGTTCCCGGTCCGCGGCGGACGTCGCCAGCACATCAGCAGACCACAGCGCGACGCACGGCTCGCATTCGAAGCGGAGGGCAAACCGTTTGCCCGCCCGGCTCACAAGCTTTCGCCAGGCTCGCTGAAATTCGCGAGGCCTGCCGTTGAGCGCCGCGGTTGCCAGCTTTGAATCCTGCGGTTTTCGGAACTGCAGTTCGCCCGCCAGTTCTGCCGCTGAGGTCTTCTTTTCCACCGTCTGTGCCCGTCTGCTTTCGTCGCCGTTGTGCTGTTCAGGTGACCGGCGGATGAGAAGTTACCGCTGCGGACGCTGGCAGCGTTCGCCACGTGGTCGATGCTGTCAGCATCGGCAGGGACGTTCTTATTCGCCGCTCGCCCGATTCCATATTTCAATTCGCTGCGCGCAGGATAGCGAAACCACACGCCGGGAAGAATCAATCGCTGCATGGCTCCCGTGACGTACGCTGCTGAACGAAGGATGGCCGTACGGCGGCTGGTGTCCTGAGACAGTGGGCGGACCGGTGGCGGTTCAGTCCGGCAGGCGCACTTTGACGCATTCACCGCAGCAGCCGCTTCTGCGCCAACGATCGTACGCGACTGCTCGCACCGCAGGCCGCAAACGCGGTTTATGCTGGAATCCGCTGCGGCTGTCGGCCAGTATTGCGGAGTTCGTATCCTGCCTTCCGCTTCGGAGTTCCTCTGCCGTGACCACACCCGCCACTTCGCGCTGTTTCGCTTCGCGCTGTTCGCGCGCCTTCGCCATAACGTGCTGCCTGCCGGCATTCCTGCTGCCTGCAGCGCTGTTGACGCCGCCGTCCGCGTTTGGACAGGCTGAAGAGTCAAAACTGCCTGCTGAACCACAGCACCTGAAGTCCGTTCCCGTCACGACTCCCGGGCAGCCGCCGGAATGGGCTCTGTGGCAGCGACATATTCTGGAACAAAGCTATCCCGCCGCGATGGCGCTTGTTGACAAGTACACAACGCCCGAAGGCGAACTGATCTGGCGCGACGAGTGGCCGGGGATGGATGGTTCCGACGACGGCTACGAAAGCTTTTGCAACTTTCCACTGCTGTACGCTCTCGGAGGCCACGCAGACCTTGCTCCGCTGTCCGAAAAACTATGGGACGGGGTGACTCGACAGTTCACGCGGTACGGCCAGATTCACAACGAGTTCGATGCTCACTACGACTGGATGCATCACGGCGAATCGTACACCTATTTCTATTTCTTCGGCCTGTCGAACCCGCTCGGGCAACAGAACCGCGAACGAGCCGTCAGGTTCGCGGGGCTCTATACCGGCGAGGACAATACCACGCCGAACTATGATCGCAGACTGAAAATCATGCGGTCGCCGCTGACCGGCAGCCAGGGACCAAACTTCGAAAACACAGCTGAAGACTGGGTGACTCATCGTCCGATTCTGGCCAACTACCCGCTGCCGTTCGACGACATTCCGGGAGTCGCCTCCGGCGAAGCATGGAACGATGACGCGCTGTTCCCCAATATCCTGAACGCCATCAACCAGCGGATGATGAAGGGCGACGTTCCGCTGAATCTGACCTCCACAAGCATGATGGCCCACACATACATGCTCACGGGAGACGACAAGTACCGGGAATGGATTGCCGATTACACAGACGGCTGGCTGAAGCGAGTCGAAGCCAATCACGGAATCCTGCCTGACAATGTTGGTCTGTCCGGCGAAATCGGCGAACACATGAACGGCAAGTGGTGGGGTGGCTACTACGGCTGGAAGTGGCCTCACGGCCTGTTCAATCAACTGGAATCCACCGTCATCGGCGGCAGCAACGCCTATCTTGTCACCGGCGACTCGCGGTTTCTGGAACTCCCGCGTTCGGTCATCGATCTGGTCAGCAAACAGGCTCGCGAACAGGACGGGCAGATCGTCGTTCCTCACCGCCATGGTGACGACGGCTGGTACGACTTCAAACCCGTGAAGGCGAAGTATCTGGTCCATCTGTATTTCGTATCGCGAGCCGACGAAGATCTCGAACGACTGCAGAAGCTGTTCAACCCCGACGACTGGAAGCACCTGGATTACGCCAAAGGAAAGGGTGATTCCGAACATCCGCTGCCGTGGCTGGCTTATGTGCGCGGCGAGAACGACGACTATCCGTTGCAGATTCTGCAGGCCGGATACGGGGAAACGCTGGCTCGGCTGCAGCGCATCCGGGACGACCACACGACGCCTGACGAACAGGACGTGCATCACTGGCAGAAGCTCAATCCGGTTGTTCTGGAAGGACTCGTGCAGACGATGCTGGGTGCTCCTAATCACATCTATCACGGCGGCCTGCTGCATTCCTCATTGCGGTACTTCGACCCGGAAGCGCAGCGTCCGGGAGTTCCTCCGGACGTCGCTGTGCTGGTCGAACGGCTGACCGCAAACGGAGTGCGCCTGCAACTGGTCAACCTGAATCCGGCCGAACCACGACGTGTCGTGCTGCAGGCCGGTACCTTCGGCGAACACAGATTCACGCGGGTTCGCCAGGTGGTTCACTATCCGTACCAGTTCGACACCATCGACGCACCCACATTTGAAGTGACGCTGGTTCCCGGTGCAGTTGGACGACTGGAAATCGACATGCAACGATACGTAAACCCGCCGACGTACCGACTGCCGTGGGATGAGTGAATCTGACGGAGCTTCCGGGTGAATCAAAGAACGACCGTCCGCCTGTGCCTTGGTTTCGGCGCTTTGTGTATCGCTGCTGAGTTCATTCGGCACCGCTTTGCGCCGGAGCTGCTTCCAGCGGGTTCACTGGTGGTTGCCGGTGTGGCGCTGCTGGCAACGGCAGCCGGAGTCTCGACAAAGGCGCGCGGGTTCGCGTTCAGCCTGTGGGTCGCTGCCTTCGTTGCCGCGGCGATGTTTTTTCCGAATGCGTTCATCCGGTGGGGCAGTCTGGAACTGAAGACGCTGATCACTCCGCTGATTCAGCTCATCATGTTCGGCATGGGAGCGATGCTCAGCCTGTCGGATTTCGGACGCGTGCTAAAGATGCCGAAGGCGGTGCTGGTCGGGCTGGTGCTGCAGTTCACGGTGATGCCGTTGTTCGGAGCCGGTCTGGCAGCGGCGTTCGGCCTGTCGGGGGCTGTCGCCGCGGGAGTCGTCCTGGTGGGCTCGTGTCCCGGCGGAGTGGCGTCCAACGTCATGACGTTTCTCAGCCGCGGCAACGTGGCGCTGTCAGTGACGATGACCGCGTGTTCGACGCTGGTTTCCCCGCTGATGACGCCACTGATGATGCATCTGCTGGCCCGGCAGTACATTCGCATTCCCGTCGCCGACATGATGCTGACCATCCTGCAGATCATCCTCGTGCCGATCGTCGCCGGTCTGATCGCCAATGCCGTTCTGACGAAACTCAACCTGCGCGGCGCGTGGCTGGACCGTTTGCTGTCATGGCTGGCGATGGGGTCGATCTGCTACATCATCGCCATCATCACTGCACTGTCGCGAGACCAGTTGCTGGCGGTGGGAGCGTCGCTGATCTGTGCGGCAGTGCTGCACAATGCAGCTGGCTATCTGCTGGGCTACTGGGGAGCCGCAGCGGCCGGACTGGACGAAGCGGCACGGCGAACTGTTGCGATCGAAGTCGGCCTGCAGAACGGCGGGATGGCGTCCGGCCTGGCGGTGAACGTCCTGAAGAGTTCCGACGCCGCGCTGGCTGCCGCGATCTTCGGTCCGTGGATGAACATCTCCGGATCGGTGCTGGCCTCCTGGTGGCGCGAACGCGCGCCCGCAGCGTCTGACACGAAACCCATCGAACAACCGACGTGCGATGAGACTGCCGAACTGATCGATGCTTCCGGCAATCCGCTCGCGCCTCCGCGCCACTGACGTGTGCTCTGTCCTTAAAATGCCGAAACGCGACGAGGCTCAATCGCCTGACGTCGCGTTTCGTACTTCTGGATGAAATTCAGCGGTGGGCCGTTACGGCAGCACGACGGTTTTCAGATGCTGAGCACCTGCGTCATTCTGCACGAGAATCACGGCATGGCTGTCGTTGAGTTTCGCCATTTGCACAACGCCCTGCATTGACTCGACTGTTTCATAACTCTGACCAGCCGTGCCGCCGCCGCTGACGGGTTCCGTCAGACCAGGATTGTCACTCAGCCCCGTCGTCGTGATCTTCATGACTCCGCGAGCACTGTTGCTGAGCAGCAGGAACTCGCCACCGTCGTTTTCGTACGTGATCATGTCCAGCGGCTGATTGCGGTTACCAAGTTCGGCGACGGTTGTGCCTTTCACTTTCTCGCCTGCGCTCTTCAGATCTGCCAGCGGGATCTTCACCAGCGGCGTGCAGACGTAAGCCGCCAGCAGACTCGGTTCGCCGTCGATGATCATCGGGACGAATGTTCGCACCGCGGCGTAGTCTTCGTCACGGCCGTGAGCCGCGTGGAAGATCTCGACACTGGTGCCATGATCCGCATCGGCGAATGGAAAGTTCAGTTCACGAACCGTCGACGGCGCTGCCTTGTTGCTCAAACCGGAAATCAGCACTTTGCCTTCGAAAAATGCCAGGTCGGTAATCGCATCGCGGCGCGGGTTGCGGCGACGTCGACCTTCACCAACCTCTTTGTCTTCCGGAGCATTCGACAGCTCGGCCTTTGCGAACCGGACTTCATCCAGGGACAGCCTGGAAATCTTCCCGGCTCCGTCGATCTGCACGATCGCAGGCTTGTCGCCGGCGGTGACCGCAGCGAACACGTTACCGGTCTTCGGATTCACGGCAATGTCGTTGATCGTTGCCGAATCGGTCCCCAGAACGTCGGCGACCTTCTGCGAAAAATCTTCGATGTTGATACTGGCCTTCGTGGCATCGCCTTCCGTGTTGCCGGTGGCGATTGCGAACACCGCAGCAGACCTGGTGTCGCCGACGAACAGAATATCGTCCGGGCCGAACGTCAGTGCATCAGCCGACATCAGATCGGGGGTTCCGCGATTCAGGCCCCACAGGTCGACGGCCATTGCCGATCCGCCGCATACCATCATCGCCAGTGCAAACATCATCGCTGTTCGTCTCATGACAGGTCTCCTGAGTGTTCGGGTGTGCAGGCAGGTCCGCAACCAGTGAAGATGACGAAAGTCAGCCGAATACTCAACTGTCTTGCCGATGATTTCAAAACGCGCAGCGCTTTCGCTGGTCGCGGTGTCGCTCCCCGCAGGGCAGAGAATTCCGTGGAGTTTTCGACGAATGTGGCTGCCCCGGTACGAGGCAACCCGGTCGTCGATGTTCCCGTCGGCCGGCTTCATCGTGGCGCTTGTTCATCGTGGCGGTTGTTCGTGTAGACTGCCGCCATCATGTCACGACCGATTCACGTGCATTTGCTGCCATCGCTGTTTGAGCCCGAATCGCTGGAAGGCGGCGTTGCGGTCGTCATCGATGTCCTGCGCGCTTCCACGACGATGACAGTCGCTCTGCAGAACGGAGCCAGCTGCGTCATTCCCTGTGGCAGCACTGACGACGCGAATGCCGCCTTCCACGCGTCGCCGGAAACCGTCCTGCGCGGTGGTGAACGTGGTGGCGTGAAAATCGACGGCTTCGAACTCAGCAATTCCCCCGACGACTATTCGACCGACGTCGTCCGCGGGAAAACCATCGCGTTCACAACGACCAACGGCACGAAAGCAATGCTGCGCTGCCACTCGGCGGGACGAGTTCTCGTCGGATCGTTCGTGAACTTTTCGGCCATCACCGGGGAACTGGCACGCTGCTCGAATCCCATTCATCTGGTCTGCGCGGGAACGGACGGTCATGTGACGGGTGAGGATGTCCTGTTCGCCGGAGTCGTTGTGCAGCGGCTGACCGGCTGTATGGAAGTCCGCGGCGTCGATGAAACAAAGTGGACATTGTCGGATTCTGCGCTGCTGGCGCTCTGCGGCTGGCTCCAGATGGCTCCGGAACTGACGCTGCCCGGTGCGATGCAGAAGACGCAGGGCGCGCGCAATCTCAGGCGGCTGGGATATGACCGTGACATCCTCACGGCAGGCACGATCGACCTGTGCGACGTGATCGGGGAATTCAACAGCGACACCGGGCGGGTTGAAGCCTGCGTGTGCGACCAACACTCCGGCTGAGCCCGCCGCTGGAACGCCGGGCGCCCGATGCGGCAGCGGGCGCTGTGCATCTGCACGGCTTCACCTTTCGGAAGGCGGAGCCTTCATGGCAGTGCGTTCCAGGGCTGAGCCCAGGAACGACGCGCGCACGCCCTTTGGCACACGCGGCTCGGCCGGAGCCTCGCGCTCCCACGAACAGCACCACGCGCCGCCGCTCGCAAAGCAGCGCGAGTGTTTCAGGTCAGGAACTTCTCCAGGGCATCGAGGCCGGCTTCGATGATTTCCATGCCGGTCGCGAACGACAGACGCACATAACCCGGAGCACCGAATGCGTCGCCGGTGACCAGCGCCACGTGAGCCTGTTCCAGCAGCGCGGTGCAGAAGTCGCTGCTGTTGCTGACGGTGACTCCGCCGGGAAGTTCGCGTCCGAAGTGGCTGCTCACGTTGAAGAACGCGTAGAACGCTCCGCCGGGATCGGCGAACGTCAGGCCCGGCATCCTTCTCAGCCGTCCGATGACATAGTCGCGGCGTTTTTGAAACTGCTGCAGCATCTCAGCGACGCAGTCCTGTGGGCCGTTCAATGCGGCAAGGGCGGCGTATTGACTGATGCTGCCCGGGTTTGACGTCTGCTGGCTTTGCAGGCTGTCAATCGCCTTGCTGACGTTCGCCGGAGCAAGTGTCCAGCCGATTCGCCAGCCGGTCATCGCGTATGCCTTGCTGACGCCATTGACGATGATCGTTCGCTGCTTCACGTCTTCGCCGAACGAAGCGAACGTCCGGAATGTGTAGCCGTCGTAGATCAGCTTGTCGTAGATTTCGTCGGAAAGAACCAGGATGTCCTTCTCCACAGCCACGCGCGCCAGCGATTCCAGAGCCTCGACGGGATAGACGACACCCGTCGGATTGCTGGGACTGTTCAGCATCAGCATCCGCGTTTTTGGCGTGATCGCGCTGCGTAACTGGTCGGCCGTCATGCAGAAGTCGGCGGCTTCGGTGGTTTCGACAAGCACAGGCGTCGCTCCAACCAGCTCCACCAGCGCGCTGTAGCTGACCCAGTACGGCGTCGGGATAATGACTTCGTCACCGGGATCGCAGCAGGCGACGAGAACATTGTGCAGAGCGTGCTTGGCTCCGTTGGAAATCGTGACTTCGCCGGGCTTGTAGCTCACGCCGTAGTCACGCTGAAACGCATCACACACCGCCTGCTTCAGCGCGGGAATTCCGGTCGCGGGTGTGTAGTGAGTGTGTCCCGCATCGATGGCGGCCCTGGCGGCGTCGCAGATGTGAGCGGGCGTGATGAAGTCCGGTTCACCCAGCGTGAATTCCAGCACGTCGATGCCCTTCGCTCGCAGTTCGCGAGCCTTCGCGGCCGCGGCGATGGTGGCGGAAGGTGCCAGTTGATTGACGAGGTTCGAAGTGTGCATCGTGCCGACTGTTCACTGAAAAGGAGGCGGAATCTTCATGCGTGTGGACAATGGCGGGGATTCTGTGGCTGACATCGATTGACTGCAACCGTTGCCGAGAAACGACCACGGTCAGTCACTGACGTCTCAGTCTTGGTCGCAAGCCCGCGGTCTTCCGGAACTGATCGGGCGCACAGTGTCCAATCGGCGACATCTGCCGAAAGTCACCTGCCCGACGACTTACAAAGATCCGAATCGAGGGAAGGTGATGGGAGACAACGATTTCGGATTGACGCATTTTTCGGAAGTGGCGTAAACTCCGGGTCGAGTTGGTGAGTCACTGCTTTGTCGTAGTGCGACCGCTCGACTGAATTCCGCGATTGTTGTCTGGCCCGGCACCGCCCAACAGTCCTTTCACCTAAGTGTGCCGAATTTCTTCCCACGGAGGAATCAAGGAATGGCTACAAGAAGCACCACTTCGGCACGTCCTGCAAAGTCGACAGCAACGCGAGCCACGGCCGCCAGGTCGACGAAGGCGAAAGCCGGTGCTGCACGGTCGACAGCAAAGAAGTCCACCGCCAAAGGTGCGACGGCTGCAAAGTCAACCAAAGCGAAGACGGGGGCTGCCAAGACCACTGCGAAGAAGACGACCGCAGCCAAGAGCACGGCTGCCAAGTCAAAGACAACGGCCGCCAAGTCGACCAAGACACGGACCGGCGCTGCGACGTCTGGTGCCAAGCGCACGACGACGCGCAAATCCGCCGCAAAGTCTTAGTCGACTTGCTGCGACGGCGAAATCTCTCAACGGCTGCTGTGTTCCCGCGAACACCGCAGCCGTTTTTTGTGCGCTCCACGATGACTCACAGGCGGTAACGAAAGCAGACGGACCTGTCGCACCGTTTCCGACCCGCGGCGTCGATTCGACGAGAGTACTACGTGCCCGTCCCCCTGCTCGTGGCCGCGCAGCGTGCGCGAGGGAATATGGCAGGCATCGAGCGGGCTAATGACTTGCCGTGGGCGGTTTGTCGCGCGACGGCAGCGGTTCGAATTGATCGCGACGTACGACGTCCTGAACCTGAATCAACTGGACGATCTGCCGGCCGTCAGGGCGATCCTGGCTCACGCCGAAGCCACTCGCCGCATCGTGCGCGAAAACTACCAACATCTAACCGACGAAGACGAACGGCTGACGCTGACGGTCGAAGAAAACGTTCTGGTGCAGTTGGAAAACCTGAGGACTCACCCGTCCGTCGCGGCCGCGATTTCTCGAGGCGGCCTGAACCTGCACGCCTGGGTCTATCAGTTTGAATCCGGTCAGGTCTTTTCGTACGACCCGGGCTGCGGCCAGTTCGTGGAAATTCGCGATGTCACATCGCAGGGAGCAGTCACCGATCAAAGCTTCCCCGTGATCTGAGCCACTACGGCAACATGCCGACACCGTCTACACGCTGGCACCGCGTGATTACGACAGCCAGCCGCGTTTCCAGAAGAACGCCATGAGCCCGCTGGCCGTCAGTCCCATCAGCGTCAATGCAAACGGATAGCCGAATGCCCAGTGCAGTTCGGGCATATTCCACGGCGACGCGTTCGTGTCGAAGTTCATTCCATACAGACCGGTTATGAAGCTCAGCGGGATGAACAGCGTCGCAATGATCGTCAGCACCTTCATCACTTCGTTCATGCGGTTGCTGACGACCGTCAGGTAAAAGTCCCGCAGATCGGCGCAGGTCTCACGATCCGTCTCGATGACGTCAATAATCTGGACGGTGTGGTCGTAGCAGTCGCGCAGAAAGATGTCGGTTTCATCCGACACAAGTGTGCCCGAATCCCGGATCAGCGCGTTCACAGCTTCCCGCAGCGGCCAGACCGACCGCCGCACCGACAGCAGTTCGCTGCGCAACGAGTGGATCTGATGGATCATATTTCGTTCCTGGCGCGCCGAAATGATGTTATCCAGAGCATCCAGTCGCTCGCCGTACTGTTCCAGGACGGGGAAATAGTGGTCGATCACGCTGTCCAGCAGACTGTACAGCAGGTAGTCGGCACCGCTTTGACGGATCCGCCCCGTTGCGGCTTCGATTCGCCGACGCACGGGAGCAAAGCAATCGACATCGTGCTCCTGAAACGTCACAACAAAGTCGGTGCCAAGGAACATCGCAACCTGCTCGCTTTCCAGCGATTCACCACTCCGGTATGCCCGCGCCACCAGGAACA
>CAZHET010000090.1:0-13669 GCA_964531585.1 uncultured Planctomycetaceae bacterium
ACAGCATCATGCCGAAACCCCATTCCGGAGCCGCGGCAGGCTCCGGTGCTTCCGGCGGAAACTGAGCCAGCAGCGCCAGTCCATCAATGGCTGTCATCATCGTGAACCTCAGGAAAAGTCATCAGTGTCGAATGTCGTGGTGGCCGTTGTCGCAGCACGATTGTAGAGCCGACCGTTGTGGTTTCGCAACGCACGCGAGCGATTGCACCGCTGGCCTGACTGGCTACCATCCCGCGATTAACCCCGGATTAACCCCGTGCCCAACGCCGTTCTGGACAGAGCGGATCACGGCATCTGACAGAATCCCGCCTTCTCCCGGAAACACGGACCATGAGCATCGAAGCCCGAATTCAGGAACTCGGCCTGCAGCTTCCTCCTGCCCCCGCCGCGGCCGGAACCTACAGCCCCGTTGTAGTCGTCGACGGCATGGCCTATGTGTCCGGTCAGGGCCCGGTCGGCGCTGACGGCAAGCTTCTGACGGGGCGGGTCGGCGCGGATCTCAGCGAAGAACAGGGCATCGCGGCCGCTCGAACCGTGGGCCTGACGATGCTGGCGACGATCAAAGCCCAGCTCGGCAGTCTCGACCGAGTCAAACGCATCATCAAGGTGCTCGGCATGGTGAACAGCACCGCGGACTTCCGCAACCACCCGAAAGTCATCAATGGCTTCAGCGACCTGATGGTCGAAATCTGGGGCGAAAACGGCCGTGCTGCCCGCAGCGCCGTCGGCATGGGATCTCTGCCCGGAAATATTCCGGTGGAGATCGAGGCAATTCTGGAACTCGCTGAGTGACACGAGCCACGTCGCAGGTTTCAGCGATGGGGCTGCGGGTGCGTCCCGGCTGTTGACAACGACCGAGCGCGTAGCCCGGCGTTCCCGAGACCGATGCACCTGTCACGCAATCCGGGATTCGAAACTCGCCGCGTTCGTCACAGCCCGTGTCAGGACGCCTCGCGTCGGCGAGACGCGACTACGCCAGGCGAGCGACGACATTCGGATTGACGACGTTCGTCGGTGAACCGTTGAACCACGCGCGGATGTTTTCGACGCAGCCCTGTGTCAGCAGGTCAAGACCTTCGGGAGTCTGATCGGCGCTGTGGGGCGTAAGCACGACGTTGTCGCAGTGCAGCAGCGGATAGTCGGCGGCGATCGGTTCCGTGTCATACACATCGACTCCCGCGCCGAACAGTTCGCTGCGTTGGATGGCACCTGCCAGTGCCGCCGTGTCGACGATCGGGCCTCGGGCCGTGTTGATCAGGATCGCGGAAGGCTTCATCTGTCGAAGCTGCTGAGCGCCAATCAAACCTCGCGTTTCGTCGGACAGCCGAACATGCAGGCTGACGACATCCGATGTCGCCAGTAGCTCATCCAGCGACACGTAGCGAAATCCCAGCCTGGTCGATTTTGCATCATCGCGACGAAACGACCACGCTGCGACGTGAATCCCGAACGCTCGAGCCAGTCGGATCATTTCGCAGCCGATGTTGCCCGTGCCGATGACTCCGAGTTGCTTGCCAATCAACGAAGTGCCCAGTTCGCCGGACCATTCCCCGAGCCGCAGGCGTTCGGTCATTCGGGCCATTCTGCGCGACACGGCCAGCATCAGCCCGAACGCATGTTCCGCAACGACCGTGGCAGTGCGCCCCGGAATGTTGCTGACGACAATTCCGCGATTGGTCGCAGCGGCGATGTCAATGGAATCGTAGCCGATGCCGCAGACCGCAATCATCTTCAGCCGCGGCAGGTCGGCAAGCAGCGTGTGTGAAACTTTCACCGCACTTCGCGAATTCAACAGGACATCCGCGTCGCTCAGCCGACGCAGCATTTCTGCCTCGTCCGCCGGACGATCCGAATACAGACGGACGTCGGCAAACTCGCGCAGTTGATTCAGGCAGGCCGACCGTCCCACCAGCGGCGGATCGTCGGCCGGAATGACAACGATAGGTGGCTGCATCGGGACATGCACTATGGAGCGTCTGTGCCTTCGGTGGGCGTGACGGGCTGTTCCAGCGAGTCTTCAATCGAGAAATACACGCCGTCGGTTCGCCCTGGTGGTTCGTGGTAATTCCAGCGCCACATGCGGTGCGGCTGCAGTTCGTGCCTGAGTGCTTCGCAGCCGGTTGTGCACGTCAGCAGGAGACAGAGAGACAGCAGGCGCTTCATGTTTTCCTCCGTGTCAGCAGGGGTGGAACGCAGTGCGGTGACGCCAAACGACTGCGACCGGCCGAGGTCGCTGGCAATACCGGCACAAATTCAGGACCATCTTCCACCTTGCAACATCCTGTTTAATGTCTGGGCCGCGCACAGCGTAACTGCTGACTGGTTGCGTCAGAATGGAAAACCCGGCCGCTGAAGCGCCACGCCACACTCCCGGACCGCTCGAAACTTCTCCTTCTGCATTTCCTGCCGAACACGGAGCCACCTATGCCGATTTATGCCACGCCCCTGATCGATGGCAGCCGTCGAACTCTGCCGATCCTGCTGATCGCGGTTTCGCTGTGCCTGGCAGAGAGCTTTGTTCAGGCCGAAGACGCTGCCGTCGGTCCTCCCGCGATGCCGGCCAAAATCGACCTGCAGGACGGCGATACGCTCGTGTTTCTCGGCGACAGCATCACCCACCAGTTGCTCTACACTCAGTACGTCGAAGATTTTTTCTACACACGATTTCCCGACCGCCGCATCAACTTCCACAACGCCGGCATCGGCGGGGCTCGAGCATGGGACGCATTGCAGCGAGTGAACCGGGACGTGCTGGCCTACAAGCCGCGCTACGTCACGATTCTGCTGGGGATGAACGACGGTTCGTACCAGCCATTCAACGCCGACATCTTTGAAACCTATCAGCAGGACATGTCAAAGCTGGTGTCGGAGATCCGTCAAGGCGGAGCCATTCCCGTCCTGATGTCTCCCACGATGTTCGATTCGCGAGCCGCCGCGAAGGGCAACCGGCCGCGCGATGCAAAGATGCTCGAACAATACAACAGTGTCCTTGCGTACTACGGTCGCTGGCTGCAGGATCAGGCGGTGGAAAACGGATGGGCATACGTCGACATGTTCAGCCTGCTGAACGATCTGACGCTGGAAGAACGAGAACACGATCCCTCATTCACCATGATCCGCGACGCCGTCCATCCCGATCCGCCCGGCCAGCTCGTGATGGCGTACGCGATGATCGAGGATCTCGGCCTGCGAGCCCCGCTGTCCGCCATCCGCATTCAGCCCAAAGCCAACGGCAGCGGGCTGAAGGCCGGCGGGACCGGCGGCAAGGTGACCAATCTGAAGCAGACCAGTGACGGCATCGAATTCGACTGGACAGCGAACGGACTGCCGTGGGTTGTTCCCGAAGAAGCCCAGCCCGGAGCAGATCTGCTGAAGCTCGGCACGAAAGCCAGCCGGGAAACTCTGGAAATCCACGGCCTGGAACCTGGCAGATACGAGCTGTCGATCGACGGCACCGTCGTCGGAATGTGGCCACACATTGCTCTTGAACGACATATCGAACTGCAGCAGAACGATAAGACACCGCAGTACCAGCAGGCGATGCAGGTTGTGATGCTGAACAAACAACGAAATCAGGGCCCGCTAAAACGACTGCGCGACACGTGGGGCACATTTCAGGGCTGGGCGAGAATGCAGAAACAGCTCGAAGCCAACCCTGGCAACACAGACCTCGTCAAAGACCTGACACCCAAAATCGAAGCGGCCGCCGAACGTCTGACATCGCTGGAAACCGTCATTCAGGAGACTCGGGACGAAGCTCGAAAACTCGAAGACGAAATCTACAAACTGAATCAACCGAAGACGCGACGGTACGTCGTTCGGAAGTCGCAACAGACAAAGTAATCACCACCGGGCTTGCCCGGTGGCTCGTTGCTTCTGCACGACTGCGCGTCGATTCGATATTGAAAGCCAACTCCGGAAGAACTCATGAAAAACCTGCTGACAATCGCCGTGCTTGCGGGCTGTGTGACCTTTGCCTTCGCCGCAGAAAGTCCCTCACCGGACATCGAAACGCTCCGTAGCGTCGAGGCGAAGGATTCCAACACCGCAGATGCTCGCGCGGCTTTGAAGTCGCTGACGTCCGGCGGGGCGTCTAACCTGCTGCCGATTCTCCAGGGGTTTGACGGCACTTCGGTCATCGCACAGAACTACCTTCGCAACGCCTTCGAATCGATCGCCGCCGCAGAACTGAAAGCAGGACGAACTCTGCCGGAAGAACCCTTCGTGGCATTTATCACTGACGCCTCGCAGTCCCCGGCCGCGCGTCGACTGGCCTACGAATGGCTGCTGAAGCAGAATCCGGACGTTGAGGAACAGCTTATTCCGCAGATGCTGCTCGACCCGAGTCCTGAGTTCCGTCGAGACGCCGTCGCCCGGCTGATCACGCAGGCGGAATCCACGGATCAGCAAGCCGACGCCGCGAAACTGTTCCGTCAGGCACTTCAGGGAGCCGTTCACGAAGATCAGGTGAAGACGATTTCCGTCGCGTTGAGGGACGCCGGCGAAGACGTCAACCTGCAGCGACACTTCGGCTTTCTCACGAACTGGCAGGTCATCGGGCCGTTTGACAACAAGGACATGAAAGGATTCGCAGTTGCGTACCCGCCGGAAGAAGAGTTGAACCTCAACGCGAGCTATGAAGGGCAGCTCGGCAACGTTTCGTGGCAGCCGATTTCCACCGACGATGACTACGGCAGGGTGGACATCGCCAAATCACTGGAAAACTACAAAGGGTCGCTGATGTACCTGACCACGACCTTTAGCAGCGGTTCGGATCAGGAGGTGGAACTGCGGCTGGGAACTCAGAACGCATGGAAGCTGTGGGTCAACGGCGACCTCGTGTTCGAACGCGAAGAATACCATCGCAGCTCTCGCATGGATCAGTACAAAGTGCCGGTGGCTCTGAATGCCGGAGCGAACGTGATCCTGCTGAAGCTTTGCCAGAACGAAATGGAAGAAGACTGGGCGCAGGACTATCACGTTCAGTTGCGAGTCTGCGACAGCTCTGGTTCGGCCGTGTTGCCGGCCGAGTAACGCCGCCGGTGAGCGTGAAAACTTCAGTCCGCCAATCGCGAGTCGGGCGCGCGTGTCAACGCCGCACAGCTCGCCAGGTTTAGAACACCAGCAAATCAGGCAAACCTCATGAACCGATACATTCTTCCCGCTTCCCTGGCCCTGATCGTGTTGACGGCAGACGCCCGCGCCGCAGACTGGCTGCAGTTCCGCGGCAATTCGGCGAACTCCAATGCCACGGGCGAAGACCTGCCTGTGGAACTCAGCGGGGAAACGATTGCCTGGCAGACGGACTTGCCGGGGCAGGGGCTTTCTCAGCCGATTATTGTTGGCGGTCAGGTGATCGTCACGGCCAGTTCGGGTTATGCAGAAGACCGGCTGCACGTGCTCAGCATTGATCCCGCAACCGGCAGCGTTCAGTGGGAACGACAGTTTCAGGCAACCGGCCGAACGGTGTGCCACGAAACGTCGGCGGTCGCCGCACCGACTCCCGCCAGCGACGGCAAGCGCATCTTCGCTTTGTACAGCAGCAACGATCTGATCTGCCTGGACCTGACCGGCGGCCTGCAATGGTATCGAGGACTCGGCAGTGAGTTCCCGAACGCCAGCAACAGCCTCGGCATGGCGTCGTCGCCTGTTGTGATCGACGGCACCGTCATCGCTCAGGTCGAAAGCGATGCCGAAGCGTTTGCCATCGGCATCGACGCGGAAACGGGTGACACGAAATGGAAGATTGACCGGCCTCGCAGGTCGAACTGGTCGTCTCCGGCGATCCTGCCGACCAGCGACGGCCGACCGACACTGGCGCTGCTGCAGGGTTCCTCAGGCGTTGTCGCCGTCGACCCCGAAACCGGCTCGACCGTCTGGGAATACGACAGCGGGGCGTCCACCACGTCGTCCGCCACTGTGCTTGACGGCACGATTGTCGTCCCCTCGAACGGTCTGACAACGCTGAAGCCGCAGGGCACGACGTTCGAACAGTTGTGGAACGCGTCTAACCTGAGCCCCTCAACGAACAGCCCCGTTGCCGCCGACGGCATGACATTCTCAATTAACGGCGGCGGAGTCCTCTCCGCCGGAGATCTGGCAACAGGCGAACGGTTGTGGCAGGTCCGGCTGAAAGATCGTTTCAGCAGCACACCGCTCGTGTCCAACGGCCACCTGTTCGCGTTCAACGAAGGTGGCGTGGCATTTGTCGTGAAGGTGACACGGGAAGAAGGGCAAATCATCTCTCAGCTTGACCTGGCCGAGAAAATTCTCAGCAGCCCCGCGGCGGCTGACGGTGCTTTGTACATTCGCAGCGATGCACACCTTTGGAAGTTCGCGAAACCGTAGGGCCTTGCTAACTCCTGATTTTCGGGTTGGTCATTCCCGCGCAGAGTCCTGCCCTCGCGAAGGCGGGGACGGAAGTCCAGCGCCGCGATCTGGATTCCCGCCTGCGCGGGAATGACGGACAACTCCGGTTTCAAATCCGTGTTTTCGTACGATGGCCTTCCAGGGCCGTCGCGTTCATCCCGACGGCCTCGGAAGGCCATCGTACGGTATTGTTCCTGGACAGATTCTTAACCCGGTGTCAGTCGTGCCCGGACTGCACCCCGGCAATCGGCATTTCAACGCGAATCCTGAGACCTTGAACAACGTTGCCATACCGCTCGCCGTCGGACTTGGCGGATTCGTCGGAGCCATCGGCCGCTACTATGTTTCCCAATGGGTTGCCCGTTGCGTTCCCGGGGGCCTGGCGTTTCTGGGAACGTTCTGCGTCAACCTGATCGGCTGCTTTCTGATTGGCCTCCTGGTGACGGCCGTCGGCCGCGTGACGTGGATGACACCCCTGGTGCAGCGCTGTCTGCTGACAGGAGTGCTGGGATCGTTGACGACGTTCTCGACTTTTTCCTTTGAAGCCGTCACCCTGCTGCACGACGATCGCACCGGAGCGGCGCTGTTGTATGTCGGGTCGAGCGTTGCTGCCGGATTATTCCTTGTCTGGCTGGGAATGGCCGTGGGGCAGCAGATGTTCCCCGCGGCAGGCTGACGACGGAAAGCCGCTGCCGCGTCGTAAAACGGCCCTCCGAGGCCGTCGATCAGTGAACCTGAGAATCACGGACAGGCTCGGAGGCCCGTCGTACGAATTTCGGAACATGCCCGACGCTTCTTCCACCCTCGCTCATGCTCCCGGCAGTTTCCGCGAACTGCTTTCCGTTTCGCTGCCGCTGATCATCAGTTCCGGGTCGCTGTCACTGATGAGCACCATCGACCGCATCATGCTGGCCGGGTATTCGGTCGATGCGCTGGCGGCAGTGACTCCCGCGTCGATGCTGCACTGGACGGTGTCCTGCATTCCGCTGGGCATGATTCTGTACGCCAACACGTTCGTTGCGCAGTTCGACGGAGCCAACCGGCCCGAACGACTGGCCACTGCGGTCTGGCAGGTCATCTGGCTGGCGGCGGTGTCGTCGGTGGCGCTGATGCTGCTGACCCCGTTTACGTTTGATCTGTTGTCGCTGACCGGCCACACCGCATCGGTTGTTCGCGAAGAAACGAGCTACTTCAACGTCCTGTGCCTCGGCAGTTTCGCTCTGCTGTTTTCCGAAGCACTGGGAACGTTCTTCAGCGGACGACGGAAGACTCACGTCGTGATGTGGGTCAACCTGCTGTCCGTGGTCGTCAATCTGGTCCTGGATTACTTCCTGATCTTCGGACACGGGCCGTTTCCCGAACTGGGCATTGAAGGAGCCGCTCTCGGAACTGTGGCCGCTCGCGCCTTCGGAGCGGTGACCTACGTGGTGCTGCTGCGACGCGAAAACCGCACCGCCGGGTATCCGTTCGAGACGACATGGAAGCCGGAAGCCGTACTTCTGAAGAAATTTCTGCGATTTGGCCTGCCCAGTGGCCTGCATTACTTCGTCGACAACAGTGGCTTCACTGCGTTTCTGCTGATCGTCGGCAGCCTGAACGCGGACGCTCTGGCCGCGACGAACCTGGCGTTCAGCGTCAACGGCCTGATCTTCGTCCCGCTGCTGGGCTTCGGCACGGCCGTGCAGACTCTGGTCGGCCACCACATTGGAGCCGCACTGCAACCGGCCGCCATTCGCACAACATGGAATGCCGTGTGGATGGGTCTGGTCTGGACCGGAGCGGCGGCCGTGCTGCTGGTGCTGTTTCCCGAAACCAGCCTCAAACCATTTCAGATGTTCGCGAAGGAATCGTCGCCGGAAACGCAATCGCTGAGCCAGATCCTGCCGACTGCTGTCGTGCTGCTGCAGTTCGTGGCCGTGTATTCCGTCTTCGATGCCTTCGCCGTCGTGTTTTCGTCCGCTCTTCGCGGTGCCGGTGACACGCTGTTTCCGATGCTGCTGACCATGTTTTCAAGCTGGCTGGTGATGACGCTGCCAGCGCTGCTGATTGTTCAGTCGCAATCCGCCAGCATCACAACACTGTGGCTGTGCTGCACGGCTCACATCACGCTGACGGGAACGGCGATGCTGCTCAGGTACCTGTCCGGACGCTGGAAGCGCATCCAACTCATTGAACCGGCTACGGAGCCACTCGTATGACATCGCCGTTCCGCGAACTCTGGGATCTCGACCCGGATGTCAGCTACCTGAATCATGGTTCGTTCGGTCCGTCGCCAATCGAAGTCCGCCGCGCTCGTGAAGCCTGGTCGGCGCAGGTCGAACGCCAGCCCATGCGGTTCTTTTGTCAGCAGATGGAAGAACTGCTCGAACAAACGGCGCAGCAGCTCGCCGGGTTACTCCGCACGAAAGCCGCCCGCATCGCTCTGATCGACAACTCCACCTTCGCCATGAATATCGTCGCTGACAGCGTGACGCTTGGTGAAGGCGATCAGGTTGTGCTGACCGATCACGAATACGGAGCGGTTCGCAACATCTGGCAGCGACGGTGTCAGCAGGCCGGAGCAACGGTCGTCACCGCGAAGCTGCCGTTTCCACTGGATGACGACGGAATCCTGGCGGCAATCGACGCTCGGCTGACCGAGCGCACGAAAATCATTGTCGTCAGTCACGTCACATCACCGACCGCCGCGGTCCTGCCGGTGAAGGCCATCTGTCAGCGAGCAAAGCAGGCGGGCGTCGCCGTCGCGATCGACGGACCTCATGCCATTGCGATGCTGGACGTCTGCCCGGAAGATATCGGCTGCGACTTCTATTGCGGCAGCGGTCACAAATGGCTGTGCGCCGCGTTCGGCAGCGGCTTTCTGTGGGTGCATCCGCGACAGCATGCGAATGTGCGGTGTCCGATCGAAAGCTGGGGAGGTTCCATCGCCGGCCGGCCCGCCTGCTGGCAGGATCGGATCAACTGGCTGGGAACGCGCGATCCCGCGGCACTGCTGTCCATGACCAGCGCCATCGAATTCTTCAATCGCATCGGGCTGGACACATTCCGCCGCCATGCCCGTGCGCTGGTCCTGGATGCTCGCCGACAGTTGCTGGAACTGGAGGGAGTCGGGCCGTTGTGTACTTCGAACACCGACGACATCATCAGCATGTGCAGCGTCGAACTGCCAGCCCCTTCCGACTGGAAGCCCGGCTTTCACGGCCACCCGGATCCGCTGCAGATCGAACTCCGCGATGAGCACGGCATCGAGATCCCGGTCGCGTCCTGGAACGGCCACCGCTTCCTGCGGGTTTCGTCACACCTGTACAACAGCGAAGCCGACATTGCGCAGCTGCTCAGCGCCCTGCGGTCGTCCGAACACCTGCGCGGATGATACTGTCACGGCCCGACCTTACGCCTTTCAACCAGCCTGTTCAGGAAAACGGCAGAACGGCACCGGCTGCGACCGCCCCGCTTCAGCAACGCCGTTAAGAGTTTTTCCCCCGGAAAACACGCTCGTTTAACCCGTGGCCGAAAGGCCAGGCCGTCACGGCTTGCACCAACCTGGCCTCTCGGCCACGGGTTAAACGAAAATAAACTCTTAACGGCGTTGCCGCTTCAGGGCCGCAACAGCGTCCAGACCTGACGCGCGCCTTATCGATGTCGCCCGCGCTGATTGACCACGATCCCGGCGAACTTCGGTTTCACCAGTTCACCGTCGTCGCCCACAGATTCGAAAAGCACACGGCACATCACTGTTGGTTCGACCCATGCAGCATCGTAAGTCGACGGTACGACAGACTCATTGCGAGCGGCCGAGTGCAGCCGGACAGTGATCCGATAAAAGTCATCACGTGGTATGTTCTTCGCATCGATCTTCGCAACGTGCTGGTCGGTGCCAGTGGTGTTCCCGGCGAACAGCAGGCCACCGGGAATCTGCTTTTCGTCGGTCAGCACGCCATACACGACACAGTGCATCTCCGTTTCAAACAGCTTCGTCCCCAGCTCTTCCTCTGGAGGCTGCCGTTTCATGGCCTGTGCGAGTGATCCTCCGGCGGCCGTCGTTTTCTCCGGGTCGTCAAGCTGCTGCAGTGATTCTTCCATCGACAGGTCTTCGTTGGCCTGAGCGCGTGCTGCGTCGGCAATTGCCCCGATCGCCTGCTGGGGATTCGTGCGTCGGGGCGTTTTCCCATCAACGCGGAACGGAGCGGAGTAGTCGATGCCGCCGATGACCACGACGGCAGTCAATGCGGCCGACAGCCCCCAGACGATGCCAAACAGTCGCAGGCACGTTTTCGGAAGATGAGCAATCGTGGTCTGCCAGACATTGAACCAGGACAGCAGCACATCCGACATATTCACCCGCGGATCAACCTTCATGGCGTGATGGCTGGCAACGCCGTGTGCCACCAGAAACGAGATCACGCCCAGAACAAGCTGAACCAGGGCAATCGTGCCGCGGGTCCCGTCTTCCACCGGTGTCGTCATGTGAACGGCAACTCCGCCGACGATGATGGCACCGACCCCGACCAGCATGACCCAGAACCACACGGGAATCCCGCTCAGCGGTGATCCTGCAGGCTCTTCTTCTTCCTCCGTGACGATCCGGTCCTTCCAGGTTTTGTCCTGCATGGCGTTTCGGTCGACCGACGGATAGTAACCGCACGTCGGACACCACGACGACATTCCCCACGCTTCGACCGACTGGCAACGCGGACAGACCTGCTGCCCTTTACGAGGAGCGCGTGCTGGACCATGGTATTCCGTCGACGACGGATCGGAAGTGGTTGTGGCAGGCATCAGACTCACCTGGCGTTCGAGCAGTTCGTAAATCGGGGGCGGCTATGCGACAAGGAATCACACCGGTCGAGCCGACACGGCGCGCCGTTGTGCTCTCGAAACATAGGTTGCAATTGTACAGCGAACGCATTCGATCCAGGTTTCCGGCCGGGCTCGGGACGATACAACCCGTGCCGCCGCTGCGATCAAAACGACCGGAAACGGTGGCGCAGTGATTTCACCCGCTTTGCGGAAAACCGGCCCACTGCTCAGAAAAGCAGATCTCTCGCAGCGCCGCTATTGCAGCGGATCGCGTGTTCCCGTCAGTTGCAGCCGGCACAGCTGGATGCCGACTTCGTACAGGAAGATTAGCGGGAACATCATCAGCAGCATGCTGGTCGGGTCGGATGGTGTGAGCAGCATGGACAGAATGGAAATCACCAGAATGGCCATCCGGCGGTTCGCCCGGAATCCCTCAACAGTGAAGATTCCAAGTCGTTCGACGAACAGCATGACCATCGGTAACTGAAAGCTAACGCCAAACATCATTGGCAGCATCAACGCGAGACTGATGTACTCAGAGAGTCGCGGCTGCAGCTCAAGTTCCAGCCAGGTGTTGAAGCTGATCAGAAAATCCAGCACGATCGGGAACACGAACAGAAAACAGAACACCACGCCCGTCACAAACAGCAGCAGACTCATCGGCAGGTAGATGTAGACATACTTGCGCTCATGAGGATACAGGCCCGCCGCCACGAACAGCCAGATCTGATAGAAGACCCACGGCGATGCAAGCAGCAGACCCGAGATCATGCTGACCTTGATATAGGCCATGAACGCTTCTTCGACCTTCAGCGTGATCGGCCGGTTGAACCGTTCGGTCGTGCGGCGGAACTGTGCGAATTCCGGCGCTCTGATTTGCAGCGAGACCGTTGGCTCCCGTTCCGGCGAGTCAGGTCCCTCGCCGTCCGCAACTGGCGGCTTTGAACCGTCAGAACTGCCTGCTGATGGCGCTGGTGTCTCGGCCGGGGCTTCCGGCAGCATCTCCGGGGCGATGGCGCGAATCGCCTCCTTCAGGCTCTCAACGCTGACCTCAACCGTCACTTCGTCGTTTTCCAGCGGCTTCGGCTTTTTCTTCTCTGCCTCTTCGCCATTCTCTTCGCCATTCTCTTCGCCATTCTCTTCGCCATTCTCTTCGCTTTCCGAATCGGTCTTCGCTTCGCTCTTCGATTCGCCCGAAAAATAGTCCTTGAGGAATTCCCAGAACTGCACGTCGGAGACGTCATCCTGAGCAGCCCCCTGGTTGTGCCGTTCCAGTGCCGAGTTGATGGGCTCACGCAGGACGGCGATGATTCTGTCACCAATGAACAGACAGACGACGACCGCGATCGCAATTCCGATCAGCGATCGCCAGAGGTGAACGCGCAGCACCTCAAGGTGTTCGCCGAACGTCATCGTCGTGTCGTCGAAGAGATCCCGATTGCGAGCCATGTGTTTTCTGCTTGCGTCTTCTGTACGAGGGGATCCTGATCCCGTCGCACGCTTTTCGACGAGATCAGGATCTCCTCCTATGTCTGATTGCCGTTCGCGGGAACCGACATCCAGCCCGTGGTGAGAAACCAGGGCTTCGCCCGAGTCCGTCCCCGGCGGCCGGGCCTTCGTTGTTCACCGCCGTGTCAGCTGCCGAAATCGTTCCAGCAGATCCTGCGTCACGGGTCCCGGCTTTCCGCTGCCGATCTGCCGTCCATCCAGACTGACCACAGCGATGACTTCCGCCGCGGTACCCGTCAGAAAGCACTCGTCCGCGGTGAAGATGTCGTGCCGCAGCATCGGTGTTTCGCGCACCTCAACCCCCGCTTCGCGGGCCAGTCCGATCACCGCGTTTCGCGTGATTCCTTCCAGGATGCCGGCTTCCGGTGGCGGCGTTTTCAAAACTCCGTTCTTCACAATAAAGATGTTGTCACCCGTGCATTCCGCCACTTCCCCCTGAGCGTTCAGCATCAGCGCTTCGACAGTTCCCGCGTCAGTGCCTTCGATCTTTGCGAGAATATTGTTCAGGTAATTCAGCGACTTAATCCGGGGACTCAGCGCCGCCGCATGATTGCGAATCGTGCTGGCCGTGATGAGCGCCATCCCGTTGTCGTAGATTTCCTGAGGATAAAGTGAGATCGTGTCGGCAATGACGATGACCTTTGGATCGCTCGTCCGTCGAATATCCAGCCCCAGCGATCCCGCGCCGCGAGTCACCACGAGCCGAACGTAGCCATCTTCAATGCCGTTCGCAGCGACTGTCTCTTCGACTGCCTTCGTCATCTCCTCGGGAGTCAGCGGAATCTGCAGACGAATGGCCAGCGCGCTTTCGTACAGCCGATCGATGTGCTCTTTCAGCAGGAACACTCGCTTGCTGTAGACGCGGATTCCCTCGAACACACCATCGCCGTACAGCAGGCCGTGATCGAATACGCTGACCATCGCCTGATCGGCGGGCACCAGTTTTCCGGAGACATAAACCTGTCGCGACATCAAAACTCCTTCCATCCCC
>CAZHET010000090.1:13769-16401 GCA_964531585.1 uncultured Planctomycetaceae bacterium
GCATCCGTGTCAGCAGCACAATCTGATGAGTATGCCCGACGAAGTGCGACACGGTGTGCATCAACGCACTCAGAACTGTCACGTCGAAGCCCTGAATGGTTCTTCGCGCCGTCAGCAGATCGTTCGGAATGTCCGAGATGACGCGAATCGCCGCATCCACCACACGACGCAGTTCTGCTGTAAGTTGTTCGCCGGAATGCGAGCCGTCCGCCTGAAATTCCCGCTCGCGGTCACGGTGATCGGGTTGCATGAGAATTCCGGCAACCGCCCACTGCCGAAGATTGCCGGCCAGATGCAGCAGCAGGTTGCCGATGGAATTCAGCCCGTCTGCGGGCTTCCACCAGATTCCGGATTCATCGAGCTGCGATACGCAATGCATGATCCGGCTGTGTGAATGATTCAGCAGGTGAATCAATTCGCCTTTCAGCTGGGCAGGCAGTTCGGGATCAGCGTTCGTGGAATCAGACACGGAGTTCGCGCGGGTGGCAGGTGGTTGAACAAGTCGGACGCGCGATCTGCATCCTTACGCAAGACATCCGGATGAGCGATGAATTCAGGCGGCCGACACAGGCACGGCGAGCCAGCATAATTCGCTGGCCCCAAACCTGCAACAGGACCGTTCCCACCATCAGCTCCGGGACGCCTGGACGATGATCCCGTCGCAGCCGTGGCGACCCGGTTGCGCGGGCGATATCATCTTTTCAGACAAGGCCGCCACTGGTGACACTGCCGCCAACACAACAGGAGCATGTCGTGAGAACTCCGAGATCTGAAACTCTGTCCTTCATTGCCTGTTTGCTGATTTGTGTTGCCGCGCCTGTGGCGAAAGGCGATGACGTTCGTACGCACTTCGAATGCCGCTTCACCGGCGAACCTCTCACCATCGACGGCATCGCCGATGAAGCAGCCTGGCAGCGGGCGGACGTGATCGATCACTTCTACCTGCCCTGGCTGAAGCCGGCCGCCAAACCGGCGGACGCGGCCACGAAGGCCCGACTTTTGTGGGATCGGCAGTTCCTGTACTTCACCGCCGAATTGGACGACGACGACCTGTTCGCCGACATCACCGAACACGACGGCCGCACGTGGCACAATGATGTTTTTGAGATGTTCTTCAAGCCCGACGACGACAAACCGGGCTACTACGAATTTCACGTGTCGCCGGCCGGAACAGTGATGGACATATTCTTCCCCAAACGCGGCGCTGGCAACTTCGACCAGCTTGTCGCCGACGGCACCTTTCACATCGACGCGAAAGTTGTCACCCGAGGCACGCTCAACATTCGGACAGACACCGACGAAGGCTGGACCGTTGAGGGCCGCATTCCGTGGTCCGACCTGACACGCACCGGTGGCCGGCCGACAGTTGACGAACAATGGAAGTTCGCTTTGTGCCGGTACAACTATTCCAGTCGACGTGATGAGCCGGAACTTTCCACCTGCGCACCGCTGGCGTCACAGGAAACGCCGAATTTTCACCACTACGAAGATTTCGCAACGCTGAAGTTCACCGGACCGGGACGACGGGATGTGGCCGCAGTCAATACAGACGACGCGACGGATCGTCTGCTGCTGCTGAAGGACAACTGGAGCAGTGTGCCGTCGAAAGTCGCCGGTTCCCCCGAACCGCCACTGCCCTTCGTTGCAACGCGAGTAATGCCGAAACTGTCGCTGACGTTTCCCATCGTTGCCGTCAACGAACCAGGCAGCCGGCGTTTGTATCTGCTTGACCAGAAATGGTCGTCCGGCCCAACGCGACTGATTCGAACAACCGAAGATCCGGCGTCCGGCGATGTCGAAACGTTGTATGAGTTTCCCCGCAGCGGACTCGCCTACAGCATCTGCTTCCATCCGAACTTCCGGGACAACGGTTTCGTCTATCTCGGCTGGAATGCGCCGAAGGAAGACGGCGGCGAAAAGTACTGCATGATTACCCGGCTGACGGTCGACCGCGCAACGCATGCTGTCGACCCGGAATCGGCCGTCGAAATCATTTCGTGGCTGTCCGACGGCCACAACGGAGTTGCGATCGCCTTCGGTCTCGATGGCACGATGTACGTCACCAGCGGCGACGGAACCAGCGATTCCGACACAAACCTCACCGGCCAGGGACTGGATCATCTGCTGGCGAAAGTGCTGCGGATTGATGTCGATCATCCCGACGACGGCCGCATGTACAGCGTGCCGTCCGACAATCCGTTTGTCGGGCAGGACGGCATCCGTCCGGAAACCTGGGCCTATGGTCTTCGCAATCCCTGGCGGATGACCGTCGACCAGGAGACCGGCGACCTGTGGGTCGGGAACAATGGTCAGGATCTGTTCGAACAGGCCTATCTGGTGAAGCCGGGAGAGAACTACGGCTGGAGCGTTTACGAAGGTGGTCACATCTTCTACGCCAACCGGGAACTCGGCCCGCATCCGCACGTGAAACCGACGCTCGAACATCCACATTCCGAAGCACGTTCTCTCACCGGTGGAGTCGTCTACTACGGCGAACGTTTTCCGGAACTCGCGGGAGCCTACATCTACGGCGACTATTCCACCGGAAAAATCTGGGGAGCCAAAGTACGAAACGGCCATGTCCTATGGCACCGGGAACTCGCCGACACCGCACTGCAGATTGCCGCCTTCG
>CAZHET010000091.1:0-9772 GCA_964531585.1 uncultured Planctomycetaceae bacterium
CTTGCTCAAAACGCCGTTCCTGAAAAGTCCTCATTCCAAACCGCGTGAAGAATAACACTCCAACGACCCAAGTGGCTGCGGAACTCGATCGACTTCTCTCGCTGTCGTGACGTGAGTCGTAATCGATGGAGACCAAGTCACATTACATACGCCGGTCGTGACCATCGCAAGGCGTTGCTGTCGATGGCGTGGCCGCATCGGGCGATTGGGCCAGTGCAGTTTACCACTTGACAGTTCCCAACTCAGGACGGTTCGTCATGAGCGCGCAACGAGAAGCAAGGGTGGTGGCCGAGAATCGTCAAATTGCGTCATCGATCTGATTACAGATAGCCGCAGTACTCTCCGACCATTTCATGCACTAAGTCGATGGACCGGCTGCAATCTGCAAATCGCGTTCGTGACCTCGCTCGTGAACACCGACGCGACATGAAGAGACCCTGATTCGCCTACGTATGGCAGACCACGCCGGCGGGCGGAAAGAAGCAGTTCTGACGACATTGCACGTAGAGCTTGCCGTTTGCTGTTCTTCGAACATCTGCAATGCCGAGTCGCGTGCGGAATTGTCGCCGGAGGCTTGGTCTGGCCTGGAGATCGGAACGACCAGTGCCGACGCCATCCGCGTGATCTTCGAATGCCAACACGAACAATCCGTCGCGTTGACCACGGAGTACTAAAGTTACGCTTGGATGAAAGCGGCCCGTTCAAGGTCTACAGCGCCGCTCCGAGTGAGCGAACACGTCTTGCGGTGACTCATTACCGGGTGATCCGACGAACTGCGTCTGCCGCGTTGATGGAACTGAAACTTGAGACCGGTCGCCGCAATCAGATTCGCGTACACTTGGCCGATGCGGACTGTCCGGTTGTGGGCGATCCGAAATACGAGGCTCGCACGAATCCGGCCGGACGACTGGGATTGCACGCCAGTTTCCTGCAATTCCGGCACCCGTTGCGCCGTACGCGATCGAGATGCTCACTCTCGACCTCGGCGACGAGCGTGGTTCAAACGTGTACCGATCGACGAATCAGGGCAAGCGTGAAATCACACTCGTCCGGTTACTGACATACGTAAACGACTCAGCAATCGTCCGAGGAGCACGAACCATCATGGCAATTCCAATCGCAACGGTCGACGACGTGCACGCCGCGATGAAGTGGACCTACGACAAACACGGCCTGCGAACCGAACCGTCTGGTGCAATTACTTTAGCAGCCACGTTGACGGGAAAAGTTGACCTCTCGGGTGAAGGAGACATCGTGATCGTGATCAGCGGCCGAAACGTGGACGAAAGTCAATTTCAAGAATGGATCAATGAAGAGTGAAAAATGAAAAGTGCCCCAATGGGTGGATCACCGCAGAAAGCTGAGTGGAAATTTCGGATCGTTGGCAGCGGTTCGGACATTGACTTTCCCTTTTCGCCGGACTCGTGAATCCCCAATGTCCTCGCCCCCTTTGCCACAGGCGATTCGTGATTCGCAGGCACCCCCCAGGGCACCCCGGCATCGTCAGCTGGTTTCAGGAAAGCCGAGATTCGGCACCGGTTGCTACTGCGGTCCGGACCACGGACGCACCATCAGTCTGATTCGCTCAAACGGCCGCAGTTCTCAGCCGCGGTCGTGACCCTCGCTGCACCTCGCGAAATGAACCTGACACGGTCGATCGGCAACTGCGACGCGACCATATTTGAGTGCTGTCGCCATGACGATGACTTGAACTACACAATGATCATGAGAGTGGCCCATCGGCTGGACATCTGGTGAAGAGGAACCAGTCACATTCGTCATGAAAAATTTTGGACGGAACGCGAAACACATCCCCGTTTGTGTCGAGGCGAACGCCATGAACCTGATGCCACCGGAGGCACTCTGAGCCATGCCTGAACTGCAGACTGAATTCCCCGATCTCCCGCCATACACGTACGTACCGGGCCACGCGCCTCACCCGGTCTCTGATCCGAACGGACATATGCGGCAGTTCAGTCTGCCGGAGACGTGGTCTCAGCAGGATCATCTGCTGTGGGGCACGCGGTTATTCAATCACGGCTATTACTGGGAAGCTCATGAAGCCTGGGAGCACTTGTGGCTGGAACTCGGACGTACGTCGGAAGAAGCACTCGCGGTGAAAGGTCTGATCAAGCTTGCTGCCAGCGCAGTTAAGTGTCGCGAGGGCAATGCAACTGGTGCGATCCGTCATGCATTACGGGCGGCCGAATTGCTGGTTCCGTGCTCCCATTTGGTGCTGTTCGAGGCCTGCAATCTGAAGGCTGCCCGCGAATCAGCAAAAGGAATTGCCGACTCACCGCCGTGCGATCACGTGGCTCCGTCGGATCTGCCCGTGCTGTTGCCGGGTCTACAAATCTAAGGACTCTTTGACGTCCTGTGAAAGGAGTCGGACACTCTCCTTGCAGGCGTTTTCTGAGTGATTTGCAGCGGAAAGGGCGCGAGGTACTTTGCGGTAATTCGCCAGCCAGACCCGGTCGTGAGCCCGGTGTCTGACGCGTTGTCGTGAACTGGAGTAGGGCCCAGCTTGGTTGTAGGCCGAACAGTCTCCGGATTCGCAGTTGCTACATCGGACGGTTCGTCCTTGCGCTCTTGCAGCACGACTTGGGCGCGGGCAAGGACGCCATTACCACGCCGTCAATTTGACGACGGCGGCGATTATACTCTGGAAAAGCGTGTTCTGGCGGTGCCGCCGAAGTCAGTTGCCTCGAATCCATTGTCGTGAGCGGACTGGCTGGTGACCTCGCTCGCCCAGATCATGTTGTGTGAGCAGTGATGCGGCCTCTTCCGGATTTGGACTGAGATGTTGCCAGGCGAATCGAACGCGGAACGGACGGACGGACGCAGAGGGCGGTAATTGGAAGCACGTCGGAATCAGCGCCGAAGCCCTGAACGCCTTATCGATAATTCTGGCGCCAGCAATTGCCGCTGCGGCGAACGACGACACATGCCGCAAGTGATCGTTCCTGATGCCGCGTTCCATTCTCACCGGATGTTGGCAAGTCAGAACAGAACCGACACGTACAATTCGTAACGTCGGCGACGTGAAGAGTCACTTCAGCGTGGCGTCGACGGCACAGGGGCTTACGGCTTCAGAGACTGCTCTGTGTGCAATTGCGGATTCTGGCCCGGAGGCACACCGGTTTCGATGGGGTTGCTTCGGTCGTCGCTCCACTCCAGCCAGCCGCCATCGTACACCGAGATGCGATCGAATCCCATGACGTAAGCTGCGAAGAATGCTTCGCTTGCCCGCCAGCCTGTGCCGCAGGAGAAGGCGATTTGGTTCTCAGGCGTAATACCCCACTCAAGCCAGTTCGCGGCGATCTCGTGGTAGTTTCGCAGCGTGCCATCGGGATTGTGGTAGTCCCTCATAGGATCGGCCGATGTTCCGGCATGTCCCCAGACGGCACCCCTGATTCTGCCTCGCGCAGTGATATACCAATATCCGCTGGTTTCTCCGATGTATTCCGGCCAGCTCCGCACGCTCACGAGGCGAGCGTGTTCGGAAGCAATGATGCGGCGTGCTTCGTGGATTCCCACAATCCACTCAGGGTGAGCCGGTACGGGGACTCCAAAGTTTGCGGAAGGCGGTCGTTTGACCGATTCGGTGCTCAGTGGAAATCCAGCAGCGGTCCAGGTGGACAGTCCGCCATTCAGGAGCCTGACGTCTTCCACGCCTGCATACATGAGGATTGCGGCGAGGCGAGCAGCAGCGGTACTGTCTCGGCCATAGATCACAACGCGGGTCTTGTAGCTCAGGCCAGGGCAATCGCATGTCGAAACCTCGAAAAACACTGGGGTTCAGGGCATTCTTTATATGAAACGACTCAAAGGTGGGCGCAATTTATTGGAAGACGGCGATTTTCGCTTGGAAAAACAGAGGAAATCGACGTGCGATTGCCCTGTAGCTCAGGCCGGTCGTACGCAGGACCAGTTCCAGATCCATTGCCGGCACGACATTCCACATGGGAGCCGATTCCAGCACGCCGGTGTCCAGGTAAATGGCACCGGGTATGTGGCCAGATGCATATTCATCACCGGTCTTCCAGCCCGCCTCAATCACACAGAAGTCGCCGCTGACGGAGTCAATCATTTGACGCCGCAGCCAGGTCGGAGGGACCAGCTTCTCAAACCGGGCGAGAAACTCTGTGACCGGCATCTCGTCGTGTTGCCAGGACGTTGTCGGCGTCGTGCTAATGACAATGCGATCTGCGGCGACGCCTGCTCGGTGGAAACGAAATGCGGCAACTTTCCGCGTATCGGCGTCACTATCTCCATACAGGACGACCTGATCTTCGGCGGTAAGGTGTGCGTCGAAGATCTGCTGGACACGATCCGATTCCGTATCGATCCACTGCGCGCGGACATTGATCGCTCCAGGGACATGACCGCGCGGCTGATCGTCACGCAGTGTCCAGCCGTTGAGACTGTCGCTGTCGCGAGTATCGACGATCAGCCAGCCAGGCTGACCAGCGAGTGCGGCCAACTCCCCTGTGGTCGCCAGTTGCCGTGTAGGAGGCAGTTTCCAGGTGGACCGCAGTTTCGGGCCGGGCGGGTTGCGCCAGTCGCTGCCAACAAAAGACCACAAGGCCAATGCCAGGCACGGTACGCTCAACAGTGCCGCTCGGACCCAGCGGGATCGTCGGTTGGCCTTCATCGGAACTCCTCAACACGTCGCCCGAAGTTGACGATTGCCCCGGCGACTCGCGACGGCCAGCAGAAAGAACCCGCATGTCGCGCCCAGAACCCGCTGTCATTTCAGCTAAAACACTGTGATTGTACAGCCTGAGCAAGCTGATACGATGGAGTTCTCGGGTCGCAGCGCATGGGGATCAGCTTCCACGACTTCACGGAGCAACTCAAATGAGCCTCTCCGACACGGAATTGCGAGTTGCATTCTTTGTGCTTGTCCTCACCGCGATGGCGCTCTGGGAAGCAGTCAATCCGCGCCGCGAACCGTCACTCGCCAAACGCCCCCGCTGGACGAACAATCTGGGGCTCGTTCTGCTGAATGCCGCAGTCGTTCGCCTGCTCGTGCCGTTCTCTGCTGCGGGAGCCGCCGCGGCCGCGGAAGCAACCCAGTGGGGACTGTTCAACAACCGGCCCGCCGGGTTCTGGGTGACACTCGCCTGCTGTGTTGTCGCGCTGGACTTCGCCGTTTACGCACAACACGTGCTCTTTCACACCGTCCCCTTCCTTTGGCGAATTCACCTGGTCCACCACGCGGATCGGGATTTCGACGTCACGACAGGTGTGCGGTTCCACCCGGTCGAGATCGTGCTGTCTCTGGTCAACAAGAGCGCTGTGGTTGTGATTCTTGGAGTGCCTGCATTCGCAATTTTATGTTTTGAGATCCTGCTGAACGCCACGGCGATGTTTAATCACAGCAACATCCGTATTAATGTAGCACTGGACCGATTGCTGCGGCTCATTGTGGTGACTCCGGACATGCATCGGGTGCATCATTCTGCGGAGGAATCAGAAGCGAACCGCAACTTCGGCTTCAATCTGCCGTGGTGGGATTTCCTGTTCTCGACGTACCAGGCGCAGCCAGCGAACGGACACAGGACGATGCGCATTGGAATTCCGTCCCCTGACAGTGCATGCGGCGAAACGCTCGCGCGACTGCTCACACTGCCGTTCCGGACTCCAGGTCGAAATGCCGGGGAGTCGTGCGAGAGAATTCAGGCCGACGAATAATCCGGTTCGCGGGGCAACACGTAAGCGGCGTGTGAATCGGTGTCACAGGATTTCCGGAGTTCGTCATTGGCTCGACTCAGGTCTCCCTGGAGAATGCGTTCGACTTCCATGCGGATTTGCTCAAGTTCGTCTGGGCCTTCAACCGGCCGGAATATGGGCCAACACGGGACTTCCCGCCGTCGGCGGGATGGCAAACGCCAGTTTGCAAAAGAGTGCGAGTGTCGATGGTTCGCTGTATTCAACCGATCCAGTACTGTAGAATTCGTGGGTGTGTTTCGGGCTGCGTCCTCCCGCTTAAGGTGTGCCTGCCGGATGTATCGAACCTGCCTTACTCTGATCATCGCTGGCTGGGTGGTCTGCGCCGGAGCGACTGTTCCGGCGGGTCAGCCTCTCGAATCCCGTTCTGAGCGCGACGAGGCCGAATTCTTCGAAGAGTACATTCGGCCGTTGCTTTCCGAGCGGTGCTATAAATGTCACGGTGCCCGGCAGCAGGAGAATGGCCTGCGGCTCGACTCGCGCGAGGCGATGCTGACCGGAGGCGACTCGGGACCGGGTCTCGTGCCGGGTGACCCCGACGACAGCCTGCTGATGTCAGCCGTGCGGCACGAATCTTTTGAGATGCCGCCGGATGACAGGCTTTCTGATCAGGAAATCGGCCGACTCGCCGACTGGATCAAACACGGCGCGAAATGGCCGTCCACCGGCGCGGGACGTACCACCAGATCAGCCGGGCAAATCACCGACGAAGACCGCGCTTTCTGGTCTTTCCAGCCGGTCCGTGACCCGGCGGTGCCCGTCATCCAGGACGACCATTGGTCGCGCACCGGCATTGACAAGTTCATCCTGCGCAAACTGCAACGAGAGGAAATCACCGTTGCGGAACAGGCCGATCGACGGACGCTGGTGCGCCGCGTTTACGCGGATCTGCTGGGACTGCCGCCGACACCGGAGGCCGTCGATGCCTTTGTTTCGGACGATTCCTCGGATGCCTGGGAACGGCTCGTGGAACAATTGCTGGCAAGTCCCGCCTATGGGGAACGCTGGGGCCGGCGATGGCTCGACCTTGTGCGTTACGCGGAATCGAACGGGCATGGCAGCGACCAGTATCGGCCGACGGCCTGGCGCTACAGGGACTATGTCATCCAGGCCTTTAACGAAGACAAGCCGTATGACCAGTTCGTCATCGAGCAACTGGCCGCGGACGAAGTGGCTCCGGACGACCCTGACGTGTGGGTGGCAACCGGTTTTCTGCGGCACTGGATCTACGAAAGCAATCAGCGACAGGTCCGGCTGGTGCGAGACGTAATTCTGACCGACGTGACCGATGTTACGGCGGACGTTTTTCTCGGTCTGGGTTTCGGCTGCGCGCGGTGTCATGACCACAAGTTCGACCCGATCCTGCAGGAAGACTACTTCCGCTTTCGATCATTCTTTGCGGCGATGACTCCTCACGACGATATCCCGCTGGCGACTTCGGACCGGCTTGAACAGTTCAACAGGCAGTTGCAGCGCTGGGAGGACGCGACGACCGAGCTGCGACATCAGTTGGCGATGGTCGAACGACCTGCGGTTGAAGCTCAGTACCAGCGCGACTTCGGCATGTTTCCCCAGGACATCAAGGACATGCACCGCAAGCCCGCGGAGCTGCGTTCTCCAATCGAGCAGGCGCTGGTTGGGCTGATGCAGTTGCAGCTCGATGCGGGTGGCAGAAACGCACCGAAATCTCGGCTGAAAGATGACGCGAAGGCGACGTGGGAGGAACTTCGCAACAAACTCGAGGCTCACCCAGAACCGGCCCCTGAGCCGTTGCCATACGCTATGCTGGTGACCGATATCGGTGCCGTGGCTCCGATCACCACGCTGCCTGGAAAGCAACAGCCGCTGGACCCGGCCTTTCCTTCCGTTCTGGCTCCCGATCCGGCGCAGATCATTCCGTCCGGCGGCACACGTCCTTCAACCGGTCGACGGACGGCGCTTGCACGGTGGGTTGCGTCGAATGACAATCCGCTGACCGCACGCGTCATCGTCAATCGCGTCTGGCAGTACCACTTCGGCAGAGGGCTCGTCGGGACCTCCAGTGACTTCGGTCAGCTTGGTGATCGCCCAACGCACCCCGAGCTACTGGACTGGCTCACCAGCCGCTTTCTGGAATCCGGATGGCGAATCAAGTCGGTGCATCGTGAGATCCTGAACTCGGCGACGTATCGACAGACGGCTGTGAGACCAACACCCGAGAACGCGGTGACAAAGGATGCGGGCAATCAATTGCTGTGGAGAATGAACATCCGGCGGCTCGAGGCCGAACCGATCCGGGATGCCATGCTGGCCGTCACGGGCGAACTGGACCGCACTGTCGGCGGCCCGAGTGTTGACATGGACCAGCCACGCCGGACGGTGTATCTCAAAGTCGTGCGGAATACTCCGGAACCGCTCATGCGGGCCTTTGACGCACCTGACGGATTCATCAGCACCGCCCAGCGCGACCAGACCACAACGCCCGCTCAGGCACTGATGCTGATGAACGGCGACTGGTCGCTGCAGCGAGCCGATGCGCTCGCCGCGCGGCTCAGGCGCGAACTGCCGGATGCCGGCTTCCACGATCGAGTTGACCGTGCGTTTCTGCTGTGCTTCGGAAGAAGTCCTGAGGGCGACGAATTGCGCCGCATGGAAGCATTCCGCGATCGCGTCGCGCGTTCGGATCCGCGGGGGTCAACCGATCGGGCGCTGGCTGCCATCTGCCACGTGCTGCTCAACGCAAACGAATTCATTTACATCGATTGAACGATCATGGATCACCTGAACAGACCATCTCGACGTCAAATGCTGCTGCGCGGTGGCGGCGGCTTCGGAGCGCTCGCGCTCGCAGCGCTGCTGGACAAACAGCCGCTCGCGGCGGCCGCTGCCGACGCTGATCCAATGCAGGCGCAAGCCGGTCATCACCCGGCAACTGCAAAGAGCGTGATTTTCCTGTTTATGGAGGGCGCTCCCAGTCACATCGATCTGTTCGATCCCAAACCGCTGATCAATAAACTCGATGGTCAACCGATTCCCGCCGGGTTCAAGGGGCACCTGCAGGCGATGACTGCGGACGAGGCGGGATCGCGGATCATGGCTTCGTCTCGCAGGTGGAAGCAACACGGCGAAAGCGGCATCTGGGTGTCCGACTGGCTGCCGCACATCACCGAGTGTGTCGACGATATCGCTGTCATCCGGTCATGCTGGACGAATGCAGTCAACCACGCGGGCGGCGTCGTGCAGATGAACACGGGGATCGAAAACGGCGGACGTCCCTCACTCGGAAGCTGGGTGAGCTATGGTCTCGGGACGGAAAACCAGAGTCTGCCGTCGTATGTCGTGATGCTCGACGATGACAAGCAGCAGGTTCGCAGTGGTTCCCGCAACTGGGGAGCCGGGTTCATGCCGGCTGTGTACCAGGCCACACGCTTCTACGGAGGCCCCGAACCAATTCAGGATCTCACCGGGCCCCGGGATCTGAGTTCGAAGCTGCAGCGCGGCAAGCTTGATCTGCTGGCCGATCTCAACCAGCGTCACGCGCTGCCGCGTTCGCATGAGACTCAACTGGACGCAAGGATTCGCAGCTACGAGCTGGCGTTTCGGATGCAGGCCGCCGCTCCGGCGGCCATCGACCTGTCGCGGGAAACGCGGGAAACTCAGGAACTCTACGGGCTTCACAATAAGGAAACGTCAAGCTTCGGACGCAACTGTCTGCTTGCCCGGCGGCTGGTCGAGCGCGGCGTGCGTTTCGTTCAGCTTTATTGTGGAGCCGGAAGCCGCTGGGACTCGCACGACAATATAGAACGTCAGCATCCTCCGCTGTGCCGCGAAAGCGATCAGCCGGTAGCCGCACTGCTGAAGGATCTGAAGCGCCGTGGCCTGCTGGACGAAACGCTTGTCGTCTGGGGCGGTGAGTTCGGTCGGACGTGCATTGCCGAAACCAACACCGGCCGCGAAGGCCGTGGACGCGATCATAATCCGACCGCGTTCACGATGTGGATGGCTGGCGGCGGTGTCCGCGGCGGGCAGACGATCGGAGCAACCGACGAACTCGGGCTGA
>CAZHET010000091.1:9782-16292 GCA_964531585.1 uncultured Planctomycetaceae bacterium
TGAACATAACACAGGATCCCCTGCATGTGCTGGATATTCACAGCACAATTCTGCATCTAATGGGCGTCGACGCATCCCGCCTGACATTCCTGCACAAGGGACGACCGGAACGCCCCAACATCAACGAAGGCCGCCCGTTCACAAGGGTCGCCACCGCTTGACCAGCAGACGCTTCAGTTGCTGACGCGCGTCCTGTCTCACGCGTTCACGCTCATCAAACTGCTCGCGACGCATGCTATTGTCACCGTGACCCTGGCTCCGGTGTTCCCGGCTGTTCAACAGGCTCGCGACGCCGTGTACCGGATTCAGCCCACGAACAGTTTCAAACAACTCACCCGGCTTTGAACAACCCCGGCTCCGAGACGGTTGAACGGTTATCGCGGAGGCCGCCGACAAGCATGATCTCGAACCGCGAACTATAAACACAAAGGGACCAATCCAGACACTCGAAGCGTTCCGGCCGCTGATCGCAATCCAAGGCAAACGTGACTCGATGCAACGTCGGAGCCCGTATCGACGCCTACTTGATGCCATCGCCACTCATCGCGAGGCCGATCGTCCCGACCGGTGCGAACGCCGGCAACTTAAAACGCAGACCGAAGGAAAACGGTCGCATGATGAAGCCCAGGCACGAAATCAACCGCGATATTCTCAAACGACTTAACGAGAATTAAGTGCCATTCGACAGTTCGTCATGAGCGCACAACAAATTTTTCTGGCAGCACTCCGATTTTGCGATTACAAGTGTTCACACTGACGACACCGAACGGCTGAACTCAGCTACAGAAACACTCTCCGTCGATCAGACCGATGCAACTAATTGCCAAATCAGCGTCAGTCTCGATTGGCCGTCCCGAACGGGATGCTTCGTGTCCTCCTGCATGCTCTGTGTTTGTAAGTGTTAACCGAAGCCGCGTTTGTTTGAGTCCGCAACAGCCGCTGCAACAAAGGCACACACACGGCAGTTCCGTTGATTTGGAAATGCAATGGTGATTTGCAGCAAGACTGTCCTGGCGGAATAATCCGTCTCAGGTTCCGCGGTTCCCCACTTTCATCGAGCCATGTATGCGCCCGTTGCTGAGGATCACCTGGTTCTTGTCAGGATCTGCGTTCGTCGCGAGTTCCGCGGCGCAGCAGGCAGCATCGGTTGAGTCAGTGCGCATTGAACGCGGGGAGCTGTCAGTTAAGTTTCGAGACAACTCACAGTCACCGGCGGACTTGAGCGGCATCGATTCGCTTTTCAACACGACTCATGCAGCCGACTACGATGCTTTCGATCCCGATACGGGCGGTGCCTCGGCGGGGTTGAACTTCGAGCACATTATCTCGGGGCATCCGAATCCAAACAACAAATTCACTCCGCGCCATGGTCCGTACACACTCCACGCACTGCCTGATGGCAAATCTGTCGTGCTCACGCGACGAGCCGAGGACAGCCCCTGGAAAGTTGCCAGCACGCTGACGTACACCGTCCGCGAACCGTACTACATCGACTTATGAGCGGTGGGCCGCCGTTCTCAGGGCCGACCAGCCGCGCCAACCTGCGGAACGGATTCAGCGACTGAAGCAGCTCGGTGGCACTGTATTCATGCGGGGTGATGATGTTATTGAAGTGAACGCAAACCGGACAAAGATTGCCGACGACGACCTGTCGCCCGCCTCCGAATTCACACAGATGACCGATCTGTCGCTGGAAGAAACGGCCACAGGCGACGCGGGGCTCGTTCATCTGCACAACCTGCAGAAGCTTGAATGGCTCAATCTGTATCGAACACAAGTCGGCGACGATGGCCTCAAGCAAGTCAGGCTGCTCCGAAATCTCCGGCATTTGCCCGTCGGTGAGACGAATGTGACGGATGCCGGACTGGCACATCTGAGCGACATGGACCAACTCCTGTATCTTGGCCTGCGCGGAAATCACATCACAGACGATGGCGTCAAACACCTGCGACAGCTCGTCAAGCTTACCGGACTGCATCTCGGCGGTACCAAAGTGACTGACGCGGGATTGACGCACCTCCTGGGCATGACCAGCCTTGAGAAACTATGGCTGGATGAGACGTCGGTTACGGACAAGGCAGTTCCGATACTTGGCAAGCTCACATCTTTGCGGGAGCTTCACATCGCCGGGACAAAGATCACGGCCGAAGGAGTCAGGCGCCTGACCGTACTGCTGCCGAAATGTCACATCGAGAATAAACCGTGAGCGTGACATGAGTGTCATGTCCTTGTTTCTATCCGCTGCGGCACCGACGAATCTGCGTTTCCGGCGTGTGTCTGCGGGTGCCGCCTGACCGTGCTGTGCCAGGCGATGTGCGCCAGTCACTACGTTGATACAGTCCTGTCCTTTGGGTCAGTCACAACGCGACTGCCGTCATCATCCGGCATCTCGGGGCAGTGGCAGTTCCACTACGTTGCCCGTTGCAGCGGAGCGATAGCCGGCGAGGAGTACTTCCGTTGCCGTTGCGGCCACGTCGGCCGAAACATTGCTCGGACGACCCAACTCGATGCAGTCCAGAAACCAGCCCGCATCACTTGCCCGTTCCGCAGCCGGCGGTGTAATCCAGACCTGCCGGGGTTTCGCCACGAAGTGATCCGGCTTCGGAGCTCCGCCCCACATACCCATCGGATCTTCCGGATCTCGTTCGGGTGCATTCCATGGGACAGAATCAGCCCAGACCGAAATTCGGGGGCGATCAACGTCCACGACCACGGTCCGTTTCGTTCCTGCCAGACACGTTCGATTCAGTCCGCCGGCCGGATACGATCGCCAGCCGGTGCGGCCGGCGGAGATGGTGGCGATCACTCCATCGTCCAGTTCCAGCAGCATCTGACCGAAGTCTTCCATATTGTTCGTCTGATGTTCGCGAAAGAAATAGTTTCCTGTCGTGGCACACACGCGTCGCACCGCTTTGTCCTGCAGGCAGAGCAGTGACACCAGCGAATACACGCCCACATTGGACAGCTCGCGCTTCGAATCGATCAGTTCGTACCGGTCGGGAATCAATGTTTCCTCACGCATTTTCCCAAGCGCTGCGGATCCCGCTGTTCCTTTTGCGAAGCACAGGTCTGCATGAACGGCGGTCAAATCCCCCAGACGAGCCGGCTGAATTTCGTGCTGCATTCGAGTCATGAAATCACTGTGCGCAAAGCTCCACATGTGACTGACCACTCCGGCTGCACGGACGGCATCTCGAATGGCATCTGCTTCTTCGAGGGTCGCGGCAAGGGGTTTGTCCAGATAAAGATGCTTTCCGGCCTGAGCCGCCTGAACAATGATCCTGCCTCGCCGTATCGGTTCTGCACAAATGCTGACGATATGCACGTCATCACGACGGAGCGCCTGCTGCAGGTCCGGGAGGACGGGAATACTCAGGCGGTCGGCCAGTTGATCGTTGAGTCGCCTCCGACGCGGAGTGATGTTGTCTTCGTCGGTCACTCCGATCAGCCGACACCGGGGATCTTTTGCCAGACTGTCGGCATACTGGGGTTGATGCGTGTGATCTCCGGCTACCAGCAACACACCGTAGGGCGGCCTTTGCGCCTGCAGCTTCGGTGCGGAGCGCGAAGGCCGTTGCCCGGATTCCGTCTGATTCAGCTTTCGCCCGCCGGACGCGGTCGGGTCTGTTGCGCCGAAACGAATCGACTGCCCCGAACGAAGCGACGCCTGCAAATGTTCGAAAAGCAGTGTCTCCGCATCGGAGAGACTCGCTTCCTGCTGATCGTCGTCCGTCGCGAATCCACAATCGTGGTCCCACGACAGAATCCCACGGTTCCCCCAAACAACGAGTTCCAGCATCGGCTGCGCGGAGACGCAGCAACCCACCGAAACCAAAGCAGACTGGCCGGCCTCGAATCCGGTCAGAGTGCTGACGTGTCCTGTCTCCACCGCGCCGAACGCCGTCAATCGTTCGGGACGACTGTTGAACCATTTTCCCACGGCGTTAAGGATACGCGCGGTCAGCCTTTCAATCCGGCCATGATCGGCGTCCAGGTGCGCCGTCACACGAACAGCCACAGGCCGTCCCGCCTGCCCTGTCTCCAGAGCCGACAGAACGGTCTGTGACGCAACTTCAAACGCATTCATAATTCCGCACTCCTCCGCAGGTACCGGATTCACGCGCACGACCGGGTGGATCACTCTCGGCCGCGTCTGCGTGACTCACTCTGGAAACGGTAACGGGGAGGCCACTTTGAATCGAGCGAGAGTTGCGGAGAGTCCGAAGGATCGACGTCTTTCCAGATCGACATCAGCTTTCCCCGGAATCGATTCATGCAGCAAACGGCAAAGTCCCGGGTTCTGTGTTCACCATGGTCAATTTATCGACTACAGTGGCGTTCCCTCCTGCGAGCGAAGTTCGCACTGTCCCGCCTTCCAAATTGCTGATCGCCGCCGAGCCATGCGACGAATCCGGACAACTCTCTGGACAGCGTTGATCGCGTTGACCTGCTCCTTTGCGAACGCGTTCGATGACGCTCCGCAGTTTGAGGTCGCTGTCCGTCCGATTCTGAAAGCTCACTGTTGGCAGTGTCATGGCGAAGAGGAGGAACTGCACGGCGGCATGGACGCGAGGCTGGTGCGGTTGCTGCTAAAGGGCGGTGATTCGGGTGCCGCTGTTGTGCCGGGCGATCATGCAGTAAGCCTGATGTATCAGCGCATGGCATCCGGAGAAATGCCGCCCGGTGAGAAGAAAGTCTCGGCGGAGGAACTCGATCGTGTCGCCAGATGGATCGATTCCGGTGCGACCACACTGCGACCGGAACCGGAGACACATGCGATCGGCGATACGTTTACTGAGGAAGAGCGAAATCACTGGTCGTTTCAGCCGATTGCGAAGCCGGTCATTCCGGATGTCGCACATTCCGAACTCGTGCAAACTCCTGTCGATTCGTTTCTGCTGGCGAAACTCGAAAGCCAGGATCTGAGTTTCAGCCCGGAAGCGGACCGTGAAACTTTGCTGCGACGAGTCTACTTTGATCTGATCGGTCTGCCACCGTCGATTGAGGCGATTGACACGTTTGTTGCCGACGAGTCCCCCGAAGCCTGGACGAACATCGTCGACGAATTGCTGAATTCCCCGGCATACGGAGAACGCTGGGCTCGGCACTGGCTGGACGTTGCCGGCTACGCTGACAGCGATGGCTATACCACCAGAGATACCGAGCGCAAATGGGCGTGGAAGTATCGCGATTATGTGATTCGTTCGCTGAACGCAGACAAGCCATGGGATCAGTTTCTGATTGAACAGCTTGCGGGTGATGAACTGTTGACGCCACCGTATCAGGATCTGACGCCGGAGCAGGCCGATCGACTAATCGCCACCGGCTTCCTGCGAATGTGTCCGGATGGCACCGCTGACGGAAGCGTGGATCAGAACACTGCCCGCAACGACGTGATGGCGGAAGCGATCAAGGTCGCATCGACTTCGCTTTTGGGACTCGCCGTCGGTTGTGCACAGTGTCACGCTCATCGCTACGACCCGATTAGTCAGGCTGACTATTATCGACTGCGAGCGATCTTTGAGCCGGCGTACGACGTACAGCACTGGCGAGTCCCGAACGGACGACTCGTGTCACTCTGGTCTGCGGAAACTCGTGCCGTTGCCGCTGCCGTTGATGCAGAGCTGGCCGACGTGGAAAAAAAACGCACTGAAGAACTCGACAGCATTGTCAGCGAAACGTTCGAACGCGAACTCCTGAAACTTCCTGCCGAACAACAGCCACTGGCTCGCGTGGCGCGGGAAACCGCTTCCGAAAATCGGACGCCGGAACAAAATCAACTGATCAAAGAGTATCCGTTTCTCAACGTCGATCGCGGTTCCGTCTATCTGTATCTGCCCGATCGCCTGACGGGATTCAAAAAGAAATGGGACGCCCTGACCGAGGAAACAAAAAAGAAGCGACCCGCCGATGACTATGTGATGTGTCTGAACGAAGTGCCGGGCCAGGTTCCCGTGACAAATCTGTTTTCGCGCGGCGACTTTCGGCAGCCCCGACAGGAGATAGCGCCGGGTGAGCTGTCTGTGCTGAATTCGAACGGAATGACGTTGCCGGTCAACGCAGAGGACATTCCCACGACGGGACGCCGTCTCAGGTACGCTCAGCATTTGACCGGCGGAGCACATCCACTGGTGGCGCGCGTACTGGTGAATCGATTTTGGCTGCACCATTTCGGACAGGGACTGGTGTCGACTCCAGGAGATTTTGGGATCAGGGGCGAGCGGCCTTCGCATCCGGAACTGCTTGACTGGCTGGCCCGCGAATTCATGGACAATGGCTGGACGCTCAAGCGGCTCCATCGCATGATCGTGACATCCACGGCGTACCGACAGTCATCCGTGCGTCGTGCGGAACTCGATGCTGTCGACGGCGATAACCGATTGCTGGGACGAATGAATGTCCGGCGACTTGAAGCGGAAGTATTGCGCGATGCCGTGCTCGCGGTCAGCGGCAGGCTGGTCGAAGAGTCGTTCGGGCCCCCTGTTCCGGTGAGTCCTGATGACGTTGGAC